>CAIOOC010000487.1 GCA_903859795.1 uncultured Bacteroidia bacterium | reverse complement strand
TAATACTTTGCATCATAACCATGGTTTGCTGGGGATCATGGGCCAATACGCAAAAGTTGGCAGGTAAAACATGGCGACAGGAACTATATTATTGGGACTACGTGATAGGTGTTCTACTTTTATCAATCTTTATGGCATTTACCTTTGGAAGTATAGGAAATCATGGGAGGGGTTTTACAGAGGATATACAACAGGCAAGTTGGGGCAATTTACTCAGCGCCTTTACAGGTGGTGTTATTTTTAACGCGTCTAATATTTTACTAACGGCTGCCATTGCCATAGTTGGTCTTTCGGTGGCTTTCCCGGTAGGGGTTGGAATTGGACTGGTATTTGGTGTGATAATAAATTATATTGGGCAACCCAAAGGTAATCCCGTAATACTTTTCATTGGGGTACTTTTGATAATGGCAGCAATAATTTTGGATGGTATAGCAGCAGGGAAGATGGGAGGAGCTAAAGAAAAAAGCAATAGCAAAAAAGGGCTGATTTTGTCGATTCTGGCTGGAGTACTCATTTCATTCTTCTACCGCTTTGTTGCAGCCTCAATGGATCTGGACAATATTGAATCCCCTGCCCCTCAAATGGCTACGCCCTATACTGCTTTCTTTATTTTCGCCCTTGGAATGTTTGTGAGCAATATTTTGTTTAACACACTGATCATGAAAAGGCCTTTTGTGGGCAATCCGGTTGGGTATGCCGAATATTTTAGAGGTTCTTTTAAATCCCACCTGGTAGGAATTGCCGGGGGATTGATTTGGGGTTTAGGGAGTGCACTAAGTTACATGGTAGCAGGCAAGGCGGGAGCAGCAGTTTCATATGCACTCGGACAGGGAGCCACAATGGTGGCAGCTCTATGGGGGCTGCTGATTTGGAAGGAGTTCAGAGGAGCATCTAAATCTGTAAATATCATGTTAATATTCATGATTATTCTTTTTGTGCTGGGACTCTCGCTTATTATTATTTCGGGAGGAAATTAAAACGGACGTATTGGTATGAATTTTTAAATATTAAAGGATTTAATTCATTTATAAATCATAATGCTAACCTAAACATGCGCCTTAGAACTAAGTGTCCTAATCCTCATTGATGAATTTATGAAAATATTTTATTATTTGTTGGCCGCTTTAGTTTTAAGCGCATTAACTAGTGTAAAATTTCCGCAGGCAGAGATCACCAATGACTTAATTCACGCAAAACTCTACCTTCCGGATTCCTATAATGGCTATTACCAGGGAACCCGGTTCGATTGGGGAGGAGTCGTTTCAAGCTTGACTTATAATGGGCATGATTACTTCGGCCGATGGTTCCTGGCAGGCAATCCTGAAGTTCATGATACCATAATGGGTCCGGTTGAAGAGTTCGCTCCGTTGGATTATCCGGAAACAAAGCCGGGTGGCAGCTTCCTGAAAATAGGTGTAGGAACCCTTTCCAAATTGGACGACAAGCCTTACTCGTCCGGCAGGATATACCCTATTTTAAACCATGGTAAATGGATCGTTAAAAAGCAGACCGACCAGGTCCGATTTATTCATGAATTGAATGATAAAGAGTATTCATACCTGTATAAAAGGTCTGTTAGGTTATTAAAAGACAAACCTGAAATGGTGGTTGACCATACCCTGAGAAACACCGGAAAACGTTCAATAGAAACAAGTGTGTATGCGCATAATTTTTTTGTGATTGACAAACAACCAATCGGCCCGGGTTTCTCTGTGGCATTTCCATTCAGCATTAAAGGAGAGGGACCCGGATTCGGAGAACTGGCTGAGATTAAAGAAAATAAAATCCTATTCCTGAGGAATCTGAGAAGTGGTGAAACAGTTTACTGCGATGATCTTAGAGGTTTTAGCAGAAGTGCAAAAGATTGTGATATAAGAGTTGAAAATTGGACAACAGGTGCAGGAGTAAGAATTATCTCAGACCAACCCCTTGTGAAATTAGCGTTCTGGGCTTGTTCAACAACACTTTGTCCTGAACCATATCTCAGGATAGAGGTTGAACCTGGAAAGGAATTT
>CAIOOC010000486.1 GCA_903859795.1 uncultured Bacteroidia bacterium | reverse complement strand
CCGGTCTTTATAATCAATTTGCAGTTTTTTTTATCATATTTATAATTTATTGAATCAATGAGGGTTACATTGTCAAGCTTGATATTTTTGGGTTTAGTTTTCAGGTGAATATTCAGGATATGCGGTTTGTGCTGATTTTCTAACGAGATATGAATGTCCTCCTTGCCTTCTTCCACATTTATCGATGTGTTTCCGCTCTTATCGGGATGGTAAACCGTAAAACTGCTCTTCCCGTCTGGATAGATTAGAAAAGTTAAATATCCGGATGAAGATATATCCCCTATTTTTGTATAATCACGTTTGATGTCTAACGGTGTGATCGATCCTTCCCGCACATAAACCGGATATTCATCAAGGGGGAACTCCCGGTCGAAGGTTACAGGACCTTCAATAACATCCTTGTCGTTAAAGAAATACCTCCATTTGCCTTCAGGAAGTGTTATTTGATTCTTTAACTGATCTTTATAAATCGGAGCAACGAGAAAATTTTCGCCAAACAGGTAATGATATTTCCCATCAATGGGTCGTTGAAGCCTTGTTCCGCCCTGATGCGCCTTCACTACGTAGGTGTACATATAAGGAACCAATTCGGTATGAAGCCATGAGAATTTACGGATAATCTCCAGCTCCTGAGGTGTCCTTTTCCACAAGGCCCTTTCTCCGTGACCACCGTTGAGAAACAAACCGCAAAAGGCAGAAAACTGTGTCCAGCGGATATAGAGACGCGGTGGGATAATATTTCCGGAGAAACCGGCAACATCGGATCCTATAATATTATAGCCGAGCTTTGCACTGGCCATAACATTCTGAAGAGCCAGCTCAATTCCGTCAATACCATCCATAGCAATGTCTTTATTCTGCCTGTCTTCTTCAGTTATTTTTCCGGTTGATTCCCAGGTGTGCTTTTGATCGCCGACCCAGTTCACAGGTGATGCATCAATAGGGGCAAAACCTTCGGGATGATACCACCGGTCAATGGCCCGCGACATTGTCGCAAACTCGGGATTCTGTGATAAACCGTAATTATACTCGTCACGGTAATAATGATCCATATAGGTGCGGGCAGTCATCAATCCGTCATGGGTCATCTTATAAAATAGGGGAACAGGTCCCAGTTTGGTATAAAACATCGTGGCTGTACCATCTAATTTCCATCCGTCGATTCCGTAATCGAAAACGGTCTTTTGTAATCCGCGCCACCATTTAACGGCATCCGGTTTGGTATAATCGATAAATCCACCCTTCCCTTTCCACCATTTTATCTGGTCGCCGTTTCCGGCTAAATAACCTTTTTCTTTCGCAGCGTTGTACCAGTCATCCGATTTTTTATACCGGGTATCCTGACTCTGACTGTTGACCATTGTTGTCATCCACATAACGACGCGATAGCCGTTATCCTGGATTTTCTTAAACCACTCTTTGGGTTTCGGGTATAATAACGTATCGATTTCAAAATCGTTATAGCGCATACTCCATGGGCTGTCTAAAATAACCGTACGAACCGGAACATCGTATCTGGCATAACCTTCAAGCAGGGAATCAACACGCGCAGAGGTATTGATATCATCTTCCCAGAGCCAGCATTCCAACGCCCAGGGCGGAGTAATCGGCGGATTTCCATGACGCTGGGCGTTAAAGGGTTCTCCACAGAATGGGTATGCCCATCCGAAATAGTAAAGCAGCGACAAAAAGGCACAGATAATCAGGAAATACTTAAGGATTTTACGGGTTCTTATAGTTGTTCGCATAGACAAAAAAAACTATTAAACATAAATATAAAAGGAATAAGTAATAAGAACTATTAAATGGCTTATTAACAAATCACTTAACAAACTCAAAACCGAAGATCACAACTGAGCTATTGACCAATGTATGTACAATAGCACTATAAAAAACATTCTTCGTTTTAAGGTAGGCATAGCCGTAGGCCCAACCTGCAACACACGCAAACCCGATATAAATGATTGCATGTGAATGATAGTGAACCAAACCGAAAATCGTACTCACGATTGCAAGAGCTGTGTAAACGCCGGCCTGGTGCTTCTCGGATCTTTCAAGATAAAAGGCAACAGCAAAGAGTAACACGGTCATCAGTGCAGGAAACCAATGAAGTCCCCCTTTTAACGTATAACCTACAAGCAACGCTGCCGGAATAGACAAGATTATTCCCCACTGCCAGAACACTTTCCATGATTTAGCTTGTCCGATCCGTTTGTTCAGCATGTTAAGTAATATCCCCCTGAAAAACAGCTCCTCAAAGATTGCAGTATGAAAAAATGTAGCAATTAGTGTAATAACAATTTTATTCAACAATGCCTTGTCAATAGTTTCATGGCCGACGAATTTTATAAAGTTGACATTAAATCCGATAATCAAAACAAAGCAATAGAATGCGAACCACACCCAGATAGCTGTCCACAAATATTTCCATTTGAAGGTTAGGAAAAAGCCGATATCTTTCAATCCTCTTATAGTACCAAAGGCATATACCGCTGAAAGGATGAGAATAATCCGGTAAAGCGAATCAAAACTTTCTCCTCTGAATGGGAGGTCGCCGGCGGGTTTTACCTCGATGAAGGTCGTTGGCAGTAAATAGATTACAAAAGCGGTAAAATCAAGCCAATCGATTCTTTGCACCCTATGCCTGCGCGCAGCAAATAACAATACGGGGAAAAAAATCAGGTATGGAACCAGGGCCAGTGTCCCTTGGTAAGGGTTCTCTCCATTTATTAGGACATAGATAAAATAGAGCGTTAAAAGGACCCCCGGAAAAAGTATCATCTTCTTTACATCATTATTTATCCATTTCCGGATGAAAGTTGTCACATTCTCCATTCCCAGCGTGAAAAAAGAATAATAAAACACGATGAAAAATGGAAGAGCAATTGTCATATCGACGGGCACATT
>CAIOOC010000485.1 GCA_903859795.1 uncultured Bacteroidia bacterium | reverse complement strand
GGTCGGATTACAATTACCTTGACTTTAAAGGGGAGCAACTCCATCCTAAGTGCTTCGCTGAGCCCCTCCACGGCAAATTTACTTGCTGAATAAAATCCCTGGTACGGTAACCCCATTATTCCGCCAATTGAACTTATATTGACAATAGTTCCTTCACCCTGCTTACGCATTGAAGGCAGAACAGATTGTATCATATTTACATAACCCAAAAAGTTCGTGCTCATTTGAAGATGAATATCTTCGTGTGAACAATCTTCAATGGAACCTGAAATACCCATTCCGGCATTATTAATCAGAATGTCAATTTTTCCTTCGCGGGCCAGTAACGCAGAAACTGCATTTTTTACACTAAGTGCGTCAGTAACGTCAGCTTTAAGTATTTTGATACTTCCCTTCAAGTCTTCAGCCTGTCGTCTGCTGAGCCCATAAACAATATATCCGTTTGCTGATAAAATTTCCGAAATTGCTTTTCCAAAGCCTGATGAAACGCCTGTAATCAATACAACTTTTGCCATCTATAAGAATTAAATTCTATAAGTAATCTTTGCTTAAAACAACTTCACAGGCGAGTACGTCCAGTTCCTTTGCAACTTTGGTAATTTTCTCAATAGCCCTGTCTACCTGATCAAAAGAGTGAGTTGCCATCAGTGAAAACCGGATAATACAATCTTCCTTTGGAACTGCAGGAGAAACCACTGGGTTAATAAATACCCCTTCCTCCAATAATCTTTGGGCCATTTGGAGTGCTTTTATATCATCTCTGATAAAAAGTGGAATAATTGGGGATTCCGATTTACCGGTATCAAAGCCCATCTCCTTAAAGCGGTTACGGGCGTATTTTGTAAGATCCATGAGCCGTTTAATACGTTCAGGCTCATTTTCCATAATCTCAATGGCTGCCAGGACGCTTGCTGCAGAGGAGGGTGTCATGCTCGCACTGAACATAAGTGAGCGGGAATTATGTTTGATGAAGTTTATGGTAGTCTTATCGGCAGCGATAAATCCACCGATCGATGCCATCGATTTGGAGAAAGTTCCCATAATCAAGTCAACTTTTTCGGTAAGCCCGAAGTGGGATGCGGTACCTGAACCATTTTTGCCGATTACACCAAGTGCGTGGGCATCATCAACCATTATGGAAGCCTGGTATTTTTCGGAGAGACGGACAATTTCGGGTAAATTGGTAATATCACCCTCCATTGAGAAAATACCATCGACAACAATCAGCTTAACTTTATCTGGTTCGCAAAGTTTTAGTTTGCGTTCGAGATCCTTCATATTGTTATGGGCAAATTTATGAACCTTGGCAAATGTTAGACGGCTACCATCAATTATCGATGCATGATCTAGTTCGTCAAGGACTACATAATCATTTCGTCCGGTTACGCAGGAAATAACCCCCTGATTAACCTGGAATCCTGTACTGTAACATAAAGCTGCTTCCTTATTTACAAGGCGCGCGAGTCTTTCTTCAAGTGCCATATGGATATCAAGATTGCCATTCAGGAATCTTGATCCGGCACAACCGGTTCCATATTTATCAATCGCATTTTTTGCAGCTTCCTTCACTTTGGGATGGCAGGTTAGGCCCAGATAACTGTTTGAACCAAACATAAGCACTTTTTTGCCGTTTATCGTGACCTCCGTATCCTGATCGGATTCAATAACCCGGAAATAGGGGTAGAGGCCGGCTGACATGAGTTTCTGTGGTAAATGGTAATGCGATAGTTTAGTATTGAGTATTCCCATTGTTAATATAGTTAATTATAATTTCTTCAAAAGTAATAAAAAAATTATTGGTGGTAACTTTTTGGGTTCCTGAAGTGTTAATAGAACTGTTAAAAAGCTCATATAGTGAACATAAGATAATTGTATTAATTCGTTTCATCTGGTTTTTTAACTATTTTTATCTGAAATCAATTGAAAGTTGAGGATCCGAAAGCCGGAAACTTTTTCTGTGAAAAGGGGTAATCCCATATTTTTTAATTGCCTCTCGATGAAATAGAGTAGGGTATCCCTTATTCTGGTTCCATCCGTAATTGGTGAATTTTTTGTGGAGGGAGATCATAAAATCATCCCGGTAGGTTTTTGCCAGAATAGATGCTGCAGCAATTGAAAGGTATTTTCCATCTCCTTTTACAACTGTTGTATAAGATATATTTTTGTAAGATTTGAACCTGTTTCCGTCAACAATAATATGATCGGGTCTGATTACTAGCTGATCCAATGCACGATGCATGGAATAGATCGATGCATTCAGAATATTTACTTCGTCAATTTCATCATTATCATAGCTGGCAACAGCCCAGCATAAGGCTTCACTTTCGATTAGAGGGCGTAGCTGGTAACGTTGTTGTTCAGTGAGTTTTTTAGAATCGTTGAGGAGCTCAGATTTGAAATCCTGAGGCAGAATAACGGCTGCTGCGAACACCGGGCCTGCAAGGCATCCCCTTCCGGCTTCATCGCAGCCGGCCTCATGAGGAACATCTGTTAAATTATTGAAAAGCATCCTTTAATTTTTCGAGCAATAGTGCAACACCAGCTCCTGCCTTTTCAGCAATAACCTGTATTCTTTGGTGTAAAAGGGCAGGAGGATTAGGATCGATCAGGAAGATTGGAATGGTTGCCGGTGCATAATTGATTAGACCAGCTGCAGGGTAGACATTTAGAGAGGTTCCGATAATGCAGAAAATGTCAGCTGATTGTGTCAATTTGATAGCATTATCCATTTCAGGTACCTCTTCCCCGAACCACACAATATGTGGTCTTAACTGACTCCCCTTCTCACAGTGATCTCCTATTTTCATCTCCGGATCGTCAAGCAGGTAAATAAGCGATGGATCTTTAGTACTTCTGGCCTTTTTTAACTCCCCGTGGAGGTGAAGGACATTTGATGAGCCTGCACGCTCGTGCAGGTCATCCACATTCTGTGTAATAATCCGGACATCAAAATTCTTCTCAAGTTCAGCAAGCAACAGATGACCCCTGTTAGGCTGACTTGTCATCATCTGTTTTCTCCTGTCATTATAAAAACGGAGCAGCAATTCGGGATTTTTATACCAGGCCTGAATACTCGCAACTTCCATAACGTCATACTCTTCCCATAGCCCATTCATATCCCGGAAGGTTCGGATGCCACTTTCGGCGGAGATCCCTGCACCGGATAAAATGACCAGCTTTTTCATCATTCACTATTTGGATAAAAATGAAAATTGAAATGTAAATATATTTTTTTGCCACCAAATCGCCAAATCACGAAACATCACCAAACACTCAACGGGTAATATTGGTGGGTTCATGTGTTTCGAATACATTTATAAATTCTGTATCCGACTGCAGGCCTCTTAATTTATTCCATCATTTATTAATCACAATCCCCGAGCAAAATTCCCGAAACATTCCAGGAACTGAAGCTTCCCCCTTCCTTTTTACCCATCGGGATTGCAACCGAGAATTTATGCTTCCCCGGCGAGAGTGCAGTGATTGGGAAATATACCGGATTTGTTGCTGTTCCCGGGCACCAACCCGATCGACTGCCATCGCTTGAAGTAATGCCATTCCAGAAATTACCTGAAGCGGGATTGAATTTCCGGTAGGTCGCACAATCGCAACGCCAGGGTGCAAACTGAAATAAGACCTTTCCGTCGAGCAGAATTGTATTTATCCGCTGGTTATATTCGTCGCCGCCATCCCATCCCCCATGGCCGGTTGTAATATAACGCATCCTGATATTTTTTACTCCTGGTGGAATAGTTACTTCAGTGACTAACGTATCACTTTCGAACATCGTACCGTATTCCTGTCCAGCCATCTCCATCACATTCAGTGTGTTGAAAAGTGGCATGCTCCATTTTTTCTTTTCAGGTTTTTGAGATATCTCCCGGCTTCCCGGATAATATTTGAAATTCAGAGTAACGCGGTGACCTCCTTTGTCATAATTGCCTATGAAAATCCCAATCCAATGTTCTCCCTGGAGTACGGGCAGAAGTTCAGTGATCTCCTGTTTATAGAAGGTAGAGTCTTCCCAATGTTGCCCGTAAACGGTAACTTTATCGTTGAATTGACCTATTCCGAATGGTGTGAAAAACCGCAAAACTTCAACAATGGGGGAATATTGATCAGACGCAGTAACTCCCTGGTACGATTTCCCATTTTTGGCAACGAAGGGAGGCAATTTATCAGAGCCACCTCTCAGTCCTTCGAGAAATGATTTTTCTTTATCGGTTGGGATAAGAAAAACCGAACCAGTCCGGTCGTAAGCGTCACCATCCGAATGCTGGTATAACTCTGCATAGAGCTGAGTATCTTCGGGAACAACCGGTAATTTTACT
>CAIOOC010000484.1 GCA_903859795.1 uncultured Bacteroidia bacterium | reverse complement strand
GTTACGCTTATAAGTTAAAAATAGAATCGATATGAAATTTTCCCTGAATAGTAAAGATAACAATGGATACAGCAAGGTTGAAATGTACAACGAAAGCAACGTCCTCAAAATGGCTGAGCATTACAGACAGATTTTGAAATTACTTGGGGAGGATGTGGAGCGTGAAGGGCTGCTTCAATCACCCGTCAGGATTGCAAAGTCGATGCAGTTTTTAACCCAGGGATATAATATGGATCCTGACGAGATTCTCAAATCTGCTTTGTTTAAACAGGACTACCGTCAGATGGTTATCGTTAAGGATATTGAGATCTACTCGCTTTGCGAACACCATATGCTTCCGTTTGTTGGTAAGGCTTATGTGGCTTATATTCCAAACGGATATATTACAGGATTGAGTAAGATTGCCCGTGTGGTTGAGGCCTATTCGCGACGTTTACAGGTTCAGGAACGGCTCACAACGCAGATTAAGGAGTGTATCCAAAATGCACTCAATCCGCTCGGAGTGGCGGTTGTAATAGAAGCTAAACACATGTGTATGAGCATGAGAGGTGTCGAAAAACAAAATTCAGTGACCACTACCTCCGATTTTACCGGGGCTTTTCAGAAGGAGGCTACACGGCAGGAATTTATCAGGTTGATTTCTTCAAATTTGTCATAGGACTGGCTGCAGGGTACTGGCAACTGGCTGGTGGCTATTGGCTGCCAGCTACTTGCAACTTACTGCTGCCAACTACTAATTTGTACCCCCTTTCTTATGATATGTATCTTAGTTTCTATGTTTTTTGTAGATTTGCGCTTTAATTTTTACTACGCAAAATTATGAAGGCATATGTTTTCCCGGGGCAGGGGGCCCAGTTTGTAGGTATGGGCAAGGACCTGTATGACAATTCGTTAATGGCACGTGAATTATTTGAGAAAGCTAATGAAATTCTTGGCTTTCGGATTACCGATCTGATGTTTAACGGCACCGACGAAGATCTTAAGCAGACTAAAGTAACTCAACCTGCTATCTTTCTCCACGCTGTTCTGCTTGCAAAAACGCTTGGCGAGAGCTTTCAGCCAGACATGGTTGCGGGACATTCTTTAGGCGAGTTTTCAGCTCTTGTAGCTTGCGGGGCCCTATCGTTTGAGGATGGTCTTAAACTGGTTTCAAAACGTGCCATGGCCATGCAAAAAGCGTGCGAGTCAGAACCTTCGACGATGGCAGCCATCGTTGGTCTTGAAGATGAGATTGTCGAAAAAATATGTTCGGAAATAGCTGATGTTGTTGTTCCTGCAAATTATAATTGTCCGGGTCAGCTTGTAATTTCAGGTTCGATCAATGGAATCGATATTGCCTGTGAAAAACTTACTGCTGCCGGTGCAAAAAGGGCATTGAAGCTAAGTGTCGGGGGAGCATTTCACTCTCCGTTAATGGAACCTGCACGTGCAGAACTGGCTGAGGCTATAAACTCTGCAAATTTCGCCACTCCCGGATGTCCGATATACCAAAATGTGAATGCTTTAGCGGTCACCGACCCTGAAGTGATCAAGAAAAACCTTATCGCCCAGCTTACGGCACCTGTCAGATGGACACAGACTGTGAAGAATATGATTGGTGATGGCTGCAATTCATTTACCGAGGTGGGTCCTGGTTCAGTTCTCCAGGGATTGGTCAAAAAGGTTGATCGGTCAATGGCAACTGCCGGAATTAATACTTACCAGGGATAATCAAAGGTAGTTTGGTGATGTTTTTTAAAGTGAGCGGGTGACTCTTCAACTGCTGAAAAGTCACCCGCTCACTTTTTCTGTCTGGCTTAAACGTCTTTATTCATTACTCCCAGTTTTGTAAGAG
>CAIOOC010000483.1 GCA_903859795.1 uncultured Bacteroidia bacterium | reverse complement strand
CAATAAATTTAAGCATTAAAATTCAAACGATACTTTGAAACCGTAGGATGCGATCGATGGTAACGCTTTTCCAACAACTCCCTGATTCTGACCGATACCTTCAAATGCTGCTTCGGGATCGACGTTTCTGGCCCCTTTATTCCACTGAAATAAATTCCTGCCAACAAATCCAACAACTACATTCTCAACTTTCAATTTTGAAGTGATACTGTTTGGCACTGTGTAGTCGAACGTGAGCTCTCTGAGTTTGAAATTCGTTGCATCGCGGAGCAAAGATTCAGGGAAGTTCCAGTACTGTGTACCCAGGATTAAACCGGGCAGCGCATAAAAAGTTTGAAGTGGATCAGCACCATTAACAATATAGTCAGCATCGTTTGAAGGATTTCCGCCCGGTTTCAGCCATACGCCCCTAAAGTAACTGGCATCACTGATTGGAACGGGTGTACCGTACATGGCATACGTGGATACTAAACCAGCCTGGTTGGGATAAGGCATTTTAGATGCATCTGGCCAGGGCAAGCCACCCACTGCTGCATCACGACCTCCCACGGTATATGGATTTGGCCCGTTAAATTTGTCTCCGATAACCGATAGTGCATGGCCATCCGTGGTGGCGCGACGCTCGATATCTGAAACGTATTTACCTCCATAGCGAAGACTTCCAACCATCCCTAATCTGAAGTTTTTCCACTTAACAGAAGTATGCATTCCAAGGATGAAATCGGGATTATAATTTCCAAGTTTTGTGCGATCCGCTTCATTGGATGAATGAACCCATTCTCCATTGTCGTCAAGAATGAGCTGCCCTGCATATTTGCTGGTCGATGGCATTCTTTTCAATACATTATCTGACCACATCGTTCCAACCCTTTCACCAACTGCTAACCTAAGATCGGTATTTGCGCCGCTGCCATAAAAAGTATAACCGTTGGGAACATAAGTGGGAGAAAGTGCGGTGATTTTAGATTCTACCTGGCTGAAATTAAATCCAAATTCCCAGTTCCAGTCTTTGGTACGGACAGGAACAAAGTTTAATGAGAATTCAAAACCTTTTGCTTCAACCGTTCCAACATTGGTCAACATACCACCGTAACCAATACCTGGCGATGTGGGGATGTTTCCTTGCTGATTTTCGTGTTTTTTCTGATAGTAGGTAAATTCACCGGAAATACGACGATCCAGCAGGGCAATATCAAAGCCGCCTTCAATAGAGGTGGTAACCTCGGCTTTAATGTGTGGATCAACCAATGAACCACCAATGTTTACAATTTTAGTATTACCGTAATCTATCGGAGCAAAACTGAAAGTATTGTTACTTCTTGGTGTTCCGATTCCGTGACCAACCTGGGCAATACCACCCCTTATTTTAAGTAGGTTTATCACCTCAGGAAGTTTGAAGGTGGTAGAAGGTAACCAGCTCAATGAAGCCGAAGGATAGAAATGATGGTTTTTATCCTCCTGTAAAATACCACTCATGTCGTATCTTCCTGAAACATCCATAAATACCTGGTTTTCAAAACCTACCTGGGCAGTAGCATAACCGCTCTGTGATTTTCCGATACCCCATGAATTAGATGCCGACATAGTTCCTGCGACAGCATTACCCAGCGAATAATCGTTGACCCTTACAAGTTTTTCAGCATTTGCGGCATAATTGTAAGAGTTACTGTAAGCATAGTTATAACCTGCTGTTGCATTGGTGGAGAATTTGCCAAACTCCTTGTTCCAAACCAGCATCAGGTCATTCTGAACATTGAGACCTGTTCCCTGATTTACCGAATATTTACCGTCCCGTTGATTACTATCCTGGAAATCCTTGGCTCTTTTGTATTCATAATTATCACCGCTGTAGTCAATACCGGTGCGTGCTGTGAATTTAAGCGCTTTAATAATCTCATAGTCCAATTGGGCCTTGCCGAAGAAGTTATCCTTACGGTAAGTATTGATTTCAGAATAGGCATACATATAAGGGTTGTCCAAAGCAGGAGTACCATCCGGGTTATAAAAAGGCGCATTCTGAAGTTGCCCTTCAAATCCGTTTTTCCAAACCGTCCTCATCTCATGTATTGGCTGAAGAGACCCGAGAAATTTCATTGTCAGATCTTCAACAACCTGGCTGTTCTGGGATGTTTTATTTGGGGTGAATTGCCCCATATAATTACTGTTTACAGAAATCTTCAACTTCTTTGTAATGTTGTATTCTGCACTCAGGTTGGCATTCATCCTGTCTGTCTGGTTATTCGGCATTACACCAACATTCGACATTTTACCTAAAGAAAAACGAAATGCGCCATCCTTGTAATTGCCCGCAACGCTCACATTGAAATTCTTCGTTGCTCCTGTTTGCATGTACTGTTGAAGCCTGTTTTCACGGGTAGGTGCGAAGAGTTTGGTTTCAATTCGTTGAGTCACTGTATTGTACTGGTCAATAGTCGCATTGGGAAAATCAGAGAATTTTGCACCCCAATCGTAACCAGATGTGTAAATCGATGAAGCGCGTATCCCGTCACCATATAGTTGCTGAGTGGCAAAGAAATTGTATGGTTGATCCCACATCAATGAACTGCTTACAGTCACACCAATCCCCTTTTTGCCACCCTTGCCCGATTTGGTAGTCACCATGATTACCCCGTTACCTGCAGCAGAACCATAAAGTGCTCCTGCACTCGCCCCCTTCAAAATAGTGATGCTCTCGACATCTTCAGGATTCAATTGCGATAAAAGGTTTCCAAAGTCTGCTCCATTCTGATTCTCAACTGCCGTGGTTCCAAGAGGAATACCATCAACAACAAAAAGAGGCTGAGCAGCCATTGATGAACTCGGAAGGTTCAGACTTGTTGCACCTCGTATGGTTACAAAGACAGAACCGGAGGGGTCTGTACTCGACTGGGTGAAATTCACACCGCTAACACGTCCATCCAACGATTTGATAAGGTTGGATCCTGAAGCCCTCGATAACTCTTCCGATTTTACTTCGGATACCGAATAGGCAAGCGATCGTTTTTCCCTGGAAATTCCAAGTGCCGTTACAACTACTTCATTTACTCCGATTATTTTTGAGGCAAGAGTAATATCAATCTTACTCTGGTTGCCAACAGTGATCTCTTTTGATTCTAAGCCAACAAAAGAGAAGACCAAAGTGACATTTTTTCCAGCTGAAATTGAGAATTTTCCGTCGGTATCGGTGACTGTTCCAATTGTAGTCCCTTTAACAACTACGCTGACTCCGGGCAAAAACTGGCCCGTGTCATCCTTGACACTTCCCGTTACAACATTTTGCGCAAAAAGGTTGTGAGCCATCACAACAAAAAAGCACAGTAACATTGCTCTAAGCAATTTCCTTTTCATCATAAATAATTTTTGTTAGTTGTAATAATTGCTAAAATTTAATAATAAATAAGTTATAATCGAAATAGCGAATAGGTCAACTTTATATTTTGAAATTTCGATATAAAAATCTCTTTAGATTCAGTTCGATTTAATATTTGACAATATTAGTTAAAAAACATTAAAACCAATAAATCTCAAATTTTATTTTTTAATTTTTTTTCACGCGAATATCCCTACTTTACCGATTTAGCTATTCCTGACACATCACGCTACAATAGGCTATTTTTCGATGTTTTCTATTGTTTATTAAATCAAAAACAGCAGTATTCATTGGTTTTATCAGTGTTTTTAGGCTATAATCGAGTTCGTAAATTCTGCATTGAATTATAATCTGTTAGAAACCCTTGTAAATGAATTATAGTGCGAGTTTATCCTATTTGTTTTGAAATTTTGGTT
>CAIOOC010000482.1 GCA_903859795.1 uncultured Bacteroidia bacterium | reverse complement strand
TGTATTTTCATTCGTATTGGCACAGGGATACTGCTACCCAGCCTGGAAAAGATTTCGAGATATTGCCAAAAGTAACCGGTAAAGGTCGGTTTTTAGGATCAAATATTGGGGTAAGTGCCAACCTGCAGTATAAAAAATCATGGTTCGGCGAAGGCGAAGTAAAAATGTATATCGACGGAGACAAGGAGCTTCCAACATTGATAGGTACAGGTACAGAAGATTTTATAGGCACTGCCTGGGGACAGGCAAAATTCATCAATAATTATACAGGCTGCACGGTTGCCGATGATTCCTTAAAAGAATGGGCTTTCTACCGGTATCATATCCCCGATCCTGTTTTTTTCAAACAAGATATGCGCACCACTATTCAACAGCTTGGAGGAGATGATTTGCCAATTGTCGCCAGCTACCAGCAGGCCGGAGCACCTTTGATTCCTGTTTCAACAGACGATGAGGGATTACTGACTCGTATTTATTCTCCCGGGAATACGGTGAAACTGGATCCAAACGGCAAACTCAAAGGGTGGACTAATTTTTACCGTTCTGATGATGTCTCATCCACTGCCTATTTTTATTTGGACAAACCTTCGAATAATTTACCCGCGATTCAGATTGTTGATATTAGGACCAAGAATTTACGACATCGAAAATAGCTATAATTACTAAGGGAAAAATATTAATTGCCACCAGGACTCCAAGACACCAATCCGCCAGCCGGCGTTTTGGTGATTTGGTGGCATATTCTTTTTTCGGATCCTTTAAAAGCAGCCAGTTATGGAATTACGACAAATAATAATATCAACTACTTAAAATTCTTTGGATTATATGAAACAACATACCGTAGGAATAATCATGAACGGCGTAACCGGACGCATGGGAACCAACCAACACCTGGTCCGTTCAATAGCTGAAATCATCAAACAGGGAGGAGTAAAGGTTGGCGCTGGTGAAGTCATTATGCCCGATCCTGTTCTTGTTGGACGCGATGAAACCAAACTTAAAAAGCTTTGCGATCTTACCGGAATTACAAAGATGAGCACTGATCTGGATGCCACCCTCAACGATCCTGAAAACATCATCTATTTCGACGCACAAACCACAGGACGAAGAGCGGATGATGTCCGAAAAGCGGTTAAGGCAGGTAAACACATCTACTGCGAAAAGCCAATTGCAGTCAGCACCGAGGTGGCCATGGAGCTTTATGAGCTCTGCTCCAAAGCAGGCCTAAAAAATGGTGTTGTTCAGGATAAGCTGTGGCTACCCGGAATACTTAAAATCAAACGGCTTATTCAGCAGGGCTTCTTTGGTAAAATCCTATCTGTAAGGGGTGAGTTTGGATACTGGGTTTTCGAAGGTGATTCCATCCCTTCGCAGCGTCCTTCGTGGAACTACCGGAAGGAGGATGACGGCGGCATAATCAGCGATATGCTTTGCCATTGGCGTTATGTACTGGATGATGTCTTTGGAAAAGTTAAGGCGGTCTCATGTCTTGGTGCCACCCATATTAATCAAAGGGTTGATGAGAACGGGAAAACATATCAATGTACTGCTGATGATTCTGCGTACGCGACTTTTGAGCTGGAGAATGGCATTATCGCACATTTCAACTCTTCCTGGGCTGTCAGGGTTCGACGTGATGACCTCCTTACACTTCAGGTAGATGGCACAAAAGGGTCAGCCGTTGCCGGGCTCAGGGAGTGTTATATTCAGCATTATGGAAATACGCCCCGTCCGGTATGGAATCCCGATATTGCTCAACCTATCAATTTTCTCGAAGGGTGGGCAAAAGTTCCGGAACAGGAGGCTTATGATAATGCTTTCAAAGCAGAATGGGAGTTATTTCTAAAACATGTCGTTAAAGACGAACCATTCAGGTGGACCCTCCTTGAAGGTGCAAAGGGGGTACAGCTTTCCGAAAAAGGGTTGGAAAGCTGGGCAAAAAGGTGCTGGGTAGAAATTCCAGAATTAAAGAAAGTCAGTCATGAGTAAAGTTGCATTGATCACCGGCGGAAGCAGGGGCATAGGCCTTGGTATCGCATTGCAACTTGCAAAGGGAGGATTTGATATTGCCATCAATGGTATCCGTGAACAGGAAGCAGTCGTTGACGTACTTTCAGAACTCAGATCCTATGGCACTGAGGTCATCTATTGCCAGGGAAATATAGCCATAGTGGAAGACCGGAAGAAAATCCTAAGTCAGGTGAAAAGCCATTTTAATAAGCTCAACATCTTGGTTAATAATGCTGGAATGGCTCCCAGAGAGCGGAAAGATCTCCTTACCGCAACTGAGGAGAGTTTTGATGAAGTGATTTCCACCAATCTTAAAGGACCTTATTTCCTTACACAGGATGCTGCCAACTGGATGATTGCGCAAAAGCTATCCGATCCGGAATATTCAGCATGCATTGTTAATATCTCTTCCATTTCGGCAACTGTTGCCTCGGTGAACCGGGGTGAATATTGTCTGTCTAAAGCGGGAATCAGTATGGCAACCCAACTTTTTGCCGTAAGGTTAGGCGAGTTTAATATACCGGTTTACGAGGTTAGGCCGGGAATTATAGCCACCGATATGACCGAAGGTGTAAAAGAGAAGTATGACAACCTGATTGAGCAGGGACTCTGTGTCCAAAAACGATGGGGTTTTCCTGAAGATGTCGGGAAGGTGGTTATCTCATTGGCTCAGGGAAATTTTCCCTATTCCACAGGCCAGGTATTTATGATAGATGGCGGACTTACTATTTCACGATTATAAAATAATTCACACCGAATGAAAATTTCACGCAAAGAGTTTGTTTTAAAATCAGCAGTTATTGCAGCAGGAATTTCGACAGGGGGAAATGTAATTTTGAAAGCCGGAGAGCCGATATCCGGATATACCTTAAATCCGTTGAGTGCCCAACCTGAAAAGAATGGGAATTTTCAAATTAATGTATTTTCAAAACCGCTTCATTGGCTTCCTGTTCCGGAGCTGATGCCCATTGTGGCCGGTATGGGATTTGACGGTGTCGATCTGACTGTCAGACCTAATGGGCATGTTTCACCTGAAAACGTTGAAGTGGATCTTCCAAAGGCAGTTGCTGCCGCAAACAAAGCAGGGATCAAAATTAAGATGATCACCACATCAATCAACAATGCCGATGATCCGCTAACTGAGCGGATTTTAAAAACTGCTGCGACACTTGGAATTCAACATTACCGTATGGACTGGCTTTTTTATGACGACAAAATATCAATTCCGCAAAACCTGATCTCGGTCGAAGCACGGATGGGCAAACTGGCCCTGCTGAATGCAAAATACGCGATTCACGGAGAGTATCAGAATCATTCGGGGAAGTTTACCCCTGAAACCTATTTTGGATCTTCTCTGTGGGATTTATATACCGTCTTAAAGAATATCAATTCTCCTTGGCTTGGTTCACAGTTCGACACGATGCATGCAACTGTCGAAGGAGCCTACTCGTGGGAAACCGATTTAAAGCTCCTTGCTCCGTATATATATTCGCTGGCAGTCAAGGACTTCTACTGGTTGAAAAAAGATGAAAAATGGTTCCCGCAGGTTGTTCAGTTAGCTGATGGTATGGTCGATTTCAGGAAATACTTTAAACTAATAAAGCAATACAAAATCAATGGTCCGATAACCCTTCATTTTGAATATCCGCTTGGTGGCGCTGAAACAGGTGCAAAGACAACAACGATGCGAAAGGATCAGATATTTACTATGATGCAAAAGGATTTGATGACACTTAAAAATTACCTCCGTGAAGCGGATCTGATTTAATCAGTGCCCTGAAGGATAATCTGATTCTTAAAAATACCATAGGCCAAATGAACATTCAGAATAAGTTTTCAAGACGACGATTCGTGCGACTTGCTGCACTAAGTACAGGCGGTGTGTACTTGTTTGCCAGGTGTGCAAAACCGGTTTCCGTATGGCGTTTTTTCACAAATAGTGAAGCAAAATTAATGGATGCGCTGGCTGATCAGATGATACCGCCCGACGAATGGCCAGGAGGAAGTGAATCGGGGGTTACCAACTTTATTGACAAACAATTGAT
>CAIOOC010000481.1 GCA_903859795.1 uncultured Bacteroidia bacterium | reverse complement strand
TGATACCAAAAGATGCTGAAATTAACGGAACTATAACCGATGGGAGTTCCAATCAGACAATTCCGTATGCCAGTGTTGCTGTATACAAATCAAAGGATTCCACTCTTGTAACAGGTGTTCTAAGCAAAGACGATGGAAGTTTTACTGTTACCAAGCTTCCCTATGGTAAGTATTTTATGGTTGTGACATTTGTAGGGTACAAAAAACATAAGGTAAGCGATATCCTGTTAACGCAGGCCAAAAAGATTGCATCATTAGGGCCAATTAAAGTTAATGTGGCAACTACAATGCTGAAGCAGGTTGAAGTAGTTGGCAATGTATCTCCTGTAAGCTATCAAATTGACAAAAAGGTTGTAAACATTGCCCAGAACATTACAGCAGCAGGAGGGACACTTGCAGAGGCGCTTCAGACTGCGCCATCAATCCAAACTGATGTGGAGGGTAACATTACTCTTCGCGGAAGTTCAAATTTTACCGTTCTTGTTGACGGCAGACCCTCACCTGTCGCGGGCAGCGAGGCTTTGCAACAGATTCCCGCAAGTCTTGTCCAGAACGTAGAAATTATCACCAATCCTTCTGCCAAATATGAAGCTGAAGGGAGTGCAGGAATTGTCAATATCATTATGAAGAAACAAAAAGTTCAGGGGTCAAGCGGCATTTTTAATGCCTCAGCAGGAACACATGATAAGTACAGTGCCAATCTAAGCCTGACTTACAAAATCTCAAAATTTAGTTTTACTCTGGGCGGCGATTTTACTGACAACATGTCTCCATTTAAAAATCTGATGGATAACACAAGTACGTTAAGCTCTTCACTTACCAAATATCAGAATATCAACGGTTCTGGCGATTTGCACCGGAAGGGGAAAGGTATGAATCTGGCCATTGACTATACGATCGATGATAAAAATGCACTAACATTAACCGGAAGCCTGGGCGACAGATCATTTGGAAGGTCATTATCGTCATTCTACCATGATACCTATAATAATGCCAATGACGTCTACTACTTAGACAGTGCTACCCCTACGTTTAAAAGGGATTACAAGAGTCTAAACCTCGATTACCAGTTAAAACTGGATACTAAAGGGCAAAAACTAACAGCATCGGCATATTTTACAGGAGGACCGGATAATAATTTAAGTACCTTAAAAGTAGATACAACAGATGTAAACGGTATATCCTACAACAGGAATCTGCTGAATCAATATTCTGCCCAGAACAGCAACGAAACCGATTTACGTATAAAAGCTGATTATGAACTTCCTCTTGGAACTAAGGGGAAACTTTCAGCCGGTTACCAGGGACGGTATATGAACAGCGACGGTGAGTATCTGCTTCAAAACAATGGAGTTGAAGATATATCCCAGCACGATAAACTTAACTTTAAGGATCAGATCCAGGCCGGTTATGTAACCTTTTTAAATACGATGCCACTATTTGATTACCAGCTGGGTCTACGTACCGAATATGAAGACCGGATGTTGAATCAGGAAATTCAGAATAAGATCTATAAGGTAAACAGGATAGATTTCTTTCCATCCGTACATCTGACCAGACAATTGCCATGGAAATTACAATTGCAGGCAAACTATTCACGTCGCACCAGCCGGCCTCAGCAATGGAATATGAATCCATTTGTCGTACACGTTGATCCTCAGTCAATTCGTATGGGGAATCCCGGATTGCTTCCTGAATTCACAAATTCGTATGAGTTAAACCTGGAGAAAAAAATTACAGATGCCTCGTTTGTTTCAGTTGAAGGTTTCATGAGACAAACGGACAATCTGATACAGCAAATAAGCACTTTTGACCAGCCTTCTCAGATCACTACCTCAACCTTTAGTAATATTGATCACGACAGGTCACTTGGTGCAGAGTTTATGGCGAACCTGGAACTATACAAATGGTTCAACCTGAACACTTCGCTTAGTGTCTTCAATTATCACATGTTTGGGACCCCAATAGCCTCTGTTGCAAGCAGCACAAACACCTGGAACCTTCATGTCAATCCGACTTTTCACCTGAGTAAGAAAACCTCGGTACAACTTATGTATATGTATAATGCACCTTCTATTACTGCTCAGGGGACACGCTCAGGTTTTTACATGTCATCACTCGGGATCAAACAGAGCCTTCTAAATAATAAAGCCAGCCTGACCCTCAATGTCAGGAATCTGCTTGGAAGCACCACGATGACTTCAACAACCCAAACTGCCAATCAATACAGATACGGTAGTTTTAAGCGCGAATCCCAGGTCTTTATGCTGACTTTCAGCTATCGGATAAATAATTACAGGGCTAAACAGAGCACCCGGCAAAATGGAGATGATTCCAATGGGAGTAAAGAACAGGATATTGAAGGAGGAGGATTTTAAGTTTAGTGCAGTGAGAGTCCGACTTTGAGTCGGGCCCTCACTTTTCATCCATCAGTGAGAACCTGACGTTGAGTAAGCCTATCACTTGAATGATTAATAAACTCTTTTAATTGAAAATATAATGGCAATTAGAAACACTAATCACATTTACCGGAAATTCCTGAAAAAATCGGAACGTTTTCCGGCTCTGAGCACCAAAATCGTTGGAACAATCTGGTTTTTCTTCGGTATCTTTTTCTGGACTGTTTGTTGGCTTGGATGGAACATGCTTACCCCGGCAGAGTGGTCAGAAAGAAATTTGGTATTTCATTCAGCATGATATTTCCTTTATTTGTAATTCACAGACCTTCGACTCAGCCAGGTTCCCCGAAACAGCGAGTCAAAGTAATAGCCCCAAATCCTGAAATAGATCATTGAAAGTGCGGAGAACCTGTTCACAAAAAAGAGTAAAATGCCAATAATTGCAGGTACTACACCTAATATCAGGTGATTGATAATTATAAAGAAGTGTAGGCAAAATGCATAAGCTCCCCTTTCATGCTTTGAGATATAAACATGCCGTGAGATATTCACCTCGGTTTTGGTCAGGGCAGTTATCTTACTGTTGATTCGGGAAGCTCCCCCGTGATTATGCTCCACACAAATATTTTTAAGCAAAACAATTTCACCGTTCTTCGATCTTGCTCTGCGACAGAGGTCCACATCTTCAAAATACATCCAGAAATCTTCATCCCATCCACCCAGAGCCAGATAGCTTTCCCTGCTGATCATAACCACTGAACCGGAAATCCAGTCCGGAAAGAGATAATTTTCGGTCTCAGTAAACGGATGAAGCTGTCGGGGCATAATAACCTTTGTAAGCGCCCGCATCCAGCCTGTAAATGTCGAAAGAGAGGGGAATCTGCCGTATGGCCGCTCCTCCGAACCATTCTCCCTCACCTGGCGACACGAAACAACAGAGAACAGCTTTCTTACCCTAACCTCGGCTACCAGCACGAAAAGTGCATCACCCGAAATTATAGTATCAGGATTCAGGAATAACAGATAAGATCCATGCGAATTCTCTGCACCAAGATTACACCCGTTAGCAAATCCAAGGTTGCCGCGGTTCAAAATAAAATTAAAATTGGGGTATAACTCTGTGAATTTCTCTAAGAACCCGTCATTGGAGTTATTGTCAACAATCAAAACCTCAAAAGAAAAGCGATCGTCGCTGATCGCTGCCAATGAATCAAGGCATTGGGCTAACCGTTGCCATCCCCTGAAATTTACGATTATGATTGATAAGTCTGTCAATTTGGTTTTATTTTCAGCGAAAGTAATAATTAAAATATTGAGGTTAAAAATGATCCCGCAGATATCGCTGAATGTCGCTGATTTAATTTCTTTAATCTGCGCTAATCTGCAATATCTGCGGGCTAAAAAAAGTATCTTTATGAACTAACCTTAATTCACTGAATCAGTGTTGTTTCTTCTTTAGCCAAAGTCCTTCCATTGCTTCAAGGGTCATCCCCTTGGTTTCGGGAACCATCTTCCAGACGAAAATAAAGGAAAGAATGCTCATTGCACCATAGAACCAGTAGGTTATTCCACCACTAAATTCCATCATTGCAGGGTAGGTGGATGAAATAAAATAATTGGCTGCCCATTGTGCAGCAACGGCAATAGCAATGGCACGTCCTCTGATCTTATTGGGAAATATCTCTGAGATAAGGACCCAGCAAACTGGTCCCCATGACATCATAAAGGAGGCGGTGTAAATGATTATAAAAACCAGTGTGCTGATGCCTATGATCTTCATAAAGGCCAATGCCCCAATAGCAAACATACCAACTGCCATTCCAATGGATCCGATCATCAGAAGTGGTTTACGGCCATGTTTATCAACCAGAACAACCGCCAGGGCAGAGAACAGGACGTTCACAACCCCCATAACAACGGTTTGCAGCATCGAGGTGTCCTTACCGGATCCCATGCTCTCAAAAATCCGCGGAGCATAGTACAAAGCCACATTGATCCCCACAAACTGCTGAAATACACTTAATAAGATTCCGATTATAACTACCAGTGTTCCATAGGCGAAGAGCTTTTCTGAGGAAGCCTCAACAGATTTTTTGATTTCCAGAAAAATAAATGCGGCTTTTGCCTTGCCGTTAATCTTTGTCAGAATAGCCATCGCCTTTTCGGGCTGGTTATTTAAAGCAAGATAACGGGGTGTTTCGGGAACAAAAAGCAAAAGAATTGCAAAGATTGCAGAAGGAATAGCCGCCGAGGTAAACATCCATCGCCATCCGATTGCATTGATCCATTCAAGTGTCTGTCCGTGAGCGATCCCGTAATTTACAAAATAAACCACAAGCATCCCTGAAATTATGGCGATCTGGTTAAGCGAAACTAACCGGCCCCTGATATCGGCCGGGGCTATTTCCCCAATATACATCGGACAAACCGCCGATGCAATTCCAACACCTATCCCGCCAACAATGCGGTAGAAATTGAACATAAACAATAGTCCCATTGTGGCATGTCCCTTTGTGAAGAAAAAAGTTTCAGGCCAGCCGGAACCAATGGAGGAGACAAGGAAAAGGAATGCGGCAATCATCAGGGAGTTTCTTCGTCCCAGCTTCGATGCCACTAATCCGGAGATCATACCTCCAATAATGCACCCGATAAGGGCACTTGAGATTGTGGCACCATGTGCGAGAGAACCAAGACCCTGCCCTGTTATCAAGTAAGCCTGAATTGACTTTTCGGCACCCGAAATAACTGCGGTATCATATCCAAAGAGTAGTCCGCCCAATGTTGCCACAAGGGTTATTCCTACAACATAAAACAGGCTATGTTCCTTCATCAGATATAAAAATTGATCATCTGTTCGAATTTTTCCTGTTTCCCGCTGATTTGTTCAGGTTCACCGATATCGGATGCGATTTCGCGCAAATCCTCAAATGAAAGTTTACCAGATTCAAATTCGGCACCTTTACCGCTGTCGTAGGAACTGTATCGTTCTTTTCTGAGTTTAAGATAGTCCGACTCTTTCAAAAGTTTGTCTGCAATAACAAGTGCCCGGGCAAAAACATCCATCCCCGATACGTGGGCGATGAAGATATCTTCCAGATCTGAAGAATTGCGACGTGTTTTGGCATCAAAATTTATCCCTCCGTTAGTGAAACCTCCAGCCTGAATAATTTCTATCATCGCTTCGGTCACCTCATAAATATTGGTAGGGAACTCATCGGTATCCCATCCGTTCTGGTAATCACCCTTGTTCGC
Organism: uncultured Bacteroidia bacterium; assembly: GCA_903859795.1. Classification (GTDB taxonomy): domain Bacteria; phylum Bacteroidota; class Bacteroidia; order Bacteroidales; family Prolixibacteraceae; genus JAAFHB01. The sequence continues at coordinate 9,687 of CAIOOC010000481.1, read as the reverse complement.
ATCGATCGATCCGAAAAGACCGGCGTCGGCGGCAAAGCGCAACTCGTGTGAAAAGGTATGACCCGCAAGAGTTGCATGGTTAACCTCGATATTCATTCTGAAATCCTTATCAAGACCGAACTGCCGTAAAAATCCAATAACAGTCTGTGTATCAAAATCATATTGATGCTTGGTTGGCTCCATTGGTTTTGGTTCGATCAGAAAGCTCCCCGTGAAACCCTGTTTGCGTCCGTAATCCCGCGCCATCTGAAGGAAACGGCCAAGGTGCTCAATTTCGCGTTTGGTATTGGTATTGTGAAGTGACATATAACCTTCGCGTCCACCCCAGAACACATAGTTGGTACCACCCAGTGCAATCGTAGCGTCGATTGCATTTTTTATCTGAACTGCAGCATTTGCAAGAACCGAAAAATCGGGATTTGTGGATGCTCCGTTCATATACCGACGGTTTGAAAACACATTTGCTGTACCCCAAAGTAATTGAACGCCGGATTCTTTCTGCATTTGTTGCATAACAGGAACAACCTGACCCAGCCTTTTCTCAATCTGGAAAACAGAACCGTCGCCAACAACATCTGTATCGTGAAAACAATAATAAGAAGCCCCGATTTTCGTGATAAATTCAAATGCAGCATCCAGCTTATTATAGGCTGATTCCAGCGGGTCTTGAGCACCTGTCCATGGGAAATTTTTTGTCCCGGGACCAAAAGGATCGCCACCATCGCCGCAGAAGGTGTGCCAGTATGCAATTGCAAAACGCAGATGCTCTTTCATTGTCTTTCCATTGATCACTCTGGTTTCGTCATACCATTTAAATGCCAAAGGATTTCTGGATTCGACCCCTTCAAATTTAATCTTCCCTATTCCCGGGAAATACTCTTTCTTACCAATAAATGCTTCCATAATTATTTAATTTATATCGTTCAACAATTCAATTTCGTAACTAGCACTGATAGAAGTAATTACCTAATTCTTTCCGTTTATTACCTTATCACTTATTCGATAAAGCGCTTAAGATTACTTTCCCAAATCTGATAGGCCTCGTTTATCCGATCCTTTTCCTGTAGATCAGGCTCAACCTGTTCCAGCTTTTTCAAGCCTGAAAATGCCTCCGCAAATGAAGTGTAATATCCTATACCCACACCAGCACCACGTGCGGCACCTGCTGCACCATCGGTGTTATATAATTCTATTGTAACTCCGGTAACATTGGCGAGAGTTTCACGGAAAACCGGGCTAAGGAACATATTTGCCCGTCCCGCCCTGATCACTTTAGCTTCAATACCGATCCCCTTTAAAATTTCCATTCCATATTTAAATGAGAATACAATTCCTTCCTGGGCAGCCCGGAACAAGTGACCCTGACTGTGGCGGTTAAAATCAACTCCGCATATCTGTGATCCGATATTCCTGTTTCCAAGGACCCGTTCCGCTCCGTTTCCGAAGGGGAGTACCGAAAGGCCTTCCGAACCGGTCGGGATGCCCGCAGCCAGTTCATTCATCTGTTCATAGGAATAACTCTTATTCCCAACGTTTTTATTCATCCACGAATTCAGGATTCCGGTTCCGTTGATGCAAAGCAACACGCCCAATCGATCAGCTTCAGCCGAATGGTTAACATGGGCAAATGTGTTAACCCTTGATTGAGGATCGTATTTAACTTCACCACTTACTCCATAAACAACACCTGAAGTGCCGGCTGTTGCTGCTATTTCACCGGGATTTAACACATTCAACGACAAGGCATTATTAGGCTGATCCCCGGCTCTGTAGGTAACCGGGATTCCTGCTTTTAAACCAAGTTCAGCTGCAATACCCGAAGTTATATTTCCCTGAATACCAAAGGTATCAATAAGGTCTGGTATCAGGTCTTTCGTGAAACCGTAATAATCAAGAACCAGGTCCGACACACTGTTTTTCCTGAAATCCCAGAACATCCCTTCAGATAATCCCGATGCAGTTGTTCGTATCTCTCCGGTCATTCGCATAGCAATATAATCACCAGGCAGCATTATTTTATCTATCTTATCATATAATAATGGTTCATTCTCCTTTACCCATTTCAGTTTGGAAGCTGTAAAATTACCAGGTGAGTTAAGCAGTGTGTACAAGCAGGCCTCCGGACCGATCTCATTAAAGGCTTTATTCCCGATTTCTGCAGCGCGGCTGTCGCACCAGATAATCGAAGGACGAAGTACATTTTGTCGGTTATCGACAATTACAAGACCATGCATCTGATACGAAATCCCGATACCGATAATATCCTTTCCGGATATTTTTGCCAGGGACAGAGCCTCAAGGATTGCGAGTTTGAGATTATCCCACCATAGCTCAGGTTGTTGCTCAGCCCAGCCTGACTGACCTGCAAGGATTGCCATTTCACTTTTTGGATAAAATGAAGATCCTTCGATCTCTCCGGATTCACCGTTAAGAATGGAAGCCTTTACCGAGGAGCTTCCGATGTCGATACCTAATAAATACATATCGGTTTATTGTTGAAGGTTTATATAAAATCTGTTCTGTTGCATCATGATGGTTAAAGAGATTCCCGGATTATTAATTCAGTAGGAACCTGAAAATCGAGTTTTGAATTCGATATGGTAAATTCTGCAGCCTTCTGCCCCATCAGTTTAAAATCGGTGGATATTACCGAAATTCCTTCGGAAATAAATTTTTTCATTGGCGTATCGTTATACGACAAGATTCCGAAATCGTGTCGAAGTCTGAATTTTTTACTGTTAGCCTGTTCAAGAATAGCTGCCAGATCGATATCCTCAAAAACCAGATATACCTTTCCAATCTGGATGTCAAGATCTTCGATATTATATATAATGCTGAATTTCAGATTATTGTCGTCACAAAATCTGTTAACGTTTTCCACCGATTCTATCGGATGAAACGTATACTGAGGATAGACACATACCAATTCATTATATTTCCGAAGCAGGTGCCATCCTGAGGAAAGACAACGGTAAACCGATTGGCCAAAATCCTGATATACTTTTGCCTGCCCGGGTGCGGAATAGATCTGCCAGTCGATCAGAAGCAATTTATCAGGATCAATCTCGTTTACGATAGCAGGAATATCAGGGTGGTTAAAATTCATTATGATATAGGAATTGAACTTTCCTATGCTGTTGCGGATAATCGATTCGAAAAGGTCAAAATTATAATGATGGAAATTAATATCAACCATCACATTGCGGGGAAGATTTTGCTTGAATGAATTATATAACACCTCTTTATAGGCCTTAAAGGTGTCGAGGAAGAGAAAGACCTGCTTCTGCGACCTTGTCACAAAATAGCCTTTGTTTGGTATCGCTTCAACAATCCCTCTTCGTTTGAGTTCCGTATAACTTTTGAATACCGTATCCCGCGATAGCCCTGATTCTTTCATCAGATCATTAACGGAAGGGAGGGCATCTCCTTCGCGAAGCATCTTGAAGTTTATCGAACGAAGCAAAGCATCAACAAGTTGTTGAACTTTTGATATTCCGGAGTCTAAATTAGGTTTAAAACTGAATTTCTTCATGCACAAAAACTAGTGGCTCATCTGTTCTGATCCGTTCTGCAAACTTAATCTTTTATTTATGCCTTACGGCTATTTTTTTGATGTTATTAAACATGTAAACGGGTATTCAACAGAACAGAATTAGCTCAGCAAGGTTTGGTTCAGGAAGTCGATTTTACTATTTATTGCAGTTGGCAACTGGCACCTTGAAGTTTACGGCGATTTCTCAGCAGCGAGTTTAAGCTTTCAGAAGAATATTAGGTATAAATGACATTCATTTAACAAGATTCAATGCGACTACCGCAAGCATGCAATTATTCAATAACTCATTCAACGTAAGCCAACTCATTTACCAATACAGAATACGTTGCGGAATAACTCATTTCCTGCCTCCCCGGGTGAATCAAAACTCCAATAATTGATTATCTTTATAGATGCAAAACTGATTGATAAAAACTGCGATGAAAAATCTAAACCTTATGCGGGTTATAATACTCGTAATAATTCTTAGTAATTTGGGAATTAATTCAAAAAGTCAGATTAATCCTAACAGAACTGCCAAGTCGATATTTATTACAGGAATTGTCTTCGACAGTAAAACCCTGGAACCACTACCCAGTGCCAGTTTCAATATAAATAACAAAAACAGCTTTGCCACCAACGAAACCGGACGTTTCTCATTTTATGGTTTCCCCAGCGACACGTTAGTCTTTACCTATCTTGGATATAAACCAACCGTGCTTGTAGTGCCCGACACGCTTAAATCTGAAGAGTATGTCCTTGGTGTTTTTATGAGGGAACAGGCAGTAAAACTGGCAGAAGTCATTATTCTGAGAAGGGTCAACACATCCTCAATCATTATAACCCCGGTCCAGACGGATCAAAGAACCATGGATATTGCTCAAAATAATGTTGATAAAGCAACTGTTGAAGGTCTGACACGAACACCTAAAGTTTATGATGCAGATATGAATGCCCGTAAGGCTATACGAACAAACCAGATGCGGCTCGAATACAAGGGAATGCTTGCAACACCTGAGAACACTGTAGGATTGTCGAACCAAACTTACAAAACCTTTAATGTGATCTATGGCCCAACGGTTGTATCTCCAAACAAGATTTCAAAGGAGATGATCTCAAATACCGAAAGCACTTTACTTCTAAAACATTTTGAAGCTTTCCAAAAATCGATAATTATACCGGAAGCGATACCTGACACGACTTTCCATAAAGTGAGATAATCAGCTCTGTGTCCCTGGTTATTTATAATTTACATACCACTACTGTCTGACGAAAAGCGCTTTAAGAATGTGCCATATCATCGCAGGATTCTCCTTTAACCTGCGTGTTGAATATCCAAACCACTTCTTTCCGTATGGGACATAAACCCTCATCCGGTGCCCACGGTCAACAACTGACTTTCTGAGCTGAGGTGTTACACCATATAACATCTGGAACTCATATTTGTCGTTTGAAACTTTTAGCTCATCAATAAGATCATAAGCTTTGTTTATCAGATACTTATCGTGTGTTGCTATGCAGGGATACATTCCATTAAGTAGCATAAATCGCAAATCTTCAATATAATGGTCCCTTATCTCCTGATGACCCTGGTAAGCAATTTTCGTATCCTCAATATAAATTCCTTTGCAGAGCCTGAAATTTAATGGAGCTTCTGCAGTGTTTAAATCGGTTAGACCTTTAACATCTTCTAAAGTCCTTCGCATATAGGCCTGAACAGCGAGCCCTACCCGATTCGGGAATTCCATCTTTAATCTTCTGAAAATCTCAATCTCAATTGAAGTGCATTGCGAATCTTCCATATCGATTTTGATGAATGAGTTGCAACCATCAGCTATCTCAACTAGGTCATGAAGGTTACTGAAACATGCCTCCAAATCGAGTAACAATCCAAACATCGATGGTTTAACCGAAAAATTACCCTCTATTTTTTCCGCAGTGAACCGTTCTATCAATTCGATATATTGCTCCTTATAATCGGTTGCCTCTTCGAGATTTGAAATATATTCACCAAGCAAATCAACGGTAACCAATACTCCCTGTTCATTTAACTTACGCGACTCAATTAGAGCATCGGTAATATATTGCCCTGATATATAACGCTTTGAAAATATCCAAACCATTCGTTCAGGGAAAAAGGGAAGAATTTTGGCAATTAATTGATTAATCATCTTTTTGCAGGATTAGTCTGATTTTCATATACTGTTAATCACAGCAAAAATAGAGAACCGAACCCCGATGATCTATGACCTTTATCAATACCGAACATCATTTTCGTTTTTTTTGCAAAACAATATCTATGTCAAAAAACAAAAAATGTTAAGTTCGTTTTCCGCTTCGACTTTTCGATTATATTTGTAACTCAAAAATTTTAAGAGAATAAAACATAAATACCTTTTATGAAGAACTCGACAATTATTAATATCGTTTTGGCAGTTGCGGTTGCAGGGCTTTACATTATTCATTTCAGTGGAAGCAATAAAGACAAATCAACTCCTCCCAGCAAGGCAAAAGGGACAAGCAGTGCATTATCTATTGCTTATGTAAAAATGGATTCAATGCTTTTCACATATGAACTTGCAAAGAAATTAAACACAGAATTCGCAGAGAAAAAAGAGACTTTCAGGAAAGAATATACTGATAAACGAATAAAATTCGAACGTGATGCCGCAGCTTTCCAGGAGAAGGTGCAACGAGGTGGTTTTTTGACAGAAGAACGCGCAAAGCAGGAGCAGGAACGACTTGTCGGGGTGCAGCAGGAGATTCAGAAGCTTGATTATGAACTCACTCAAAAATTATCTGAAATGCAGGGGCAGATCAATCAGCAAATTGTAGATAGTATCTCTTCCTATTTGAAAAGCTACAATGAGATCAAGAAATACGATTTCATTCTCAACAGCACCAATATGCTCGAAGGATCACCCCAGTTCAACATAACCAGGGAGGTCACCCAGGGACTTAATGAACGCTACAGATCTTTTAGTAAATAAGTTTTCTTTGCTGAGAAAATAAAAAAATTAGCAGCTACCTTGTAGTCCCGAAGTGTTGGGAGCGGCCAGCTTTAATTCCTGCAAATATTAGATTTTACTCTTATCCTTAACCTGAAATGGGCGACCTTCTTGTATCAATAACTGCAAGTGGCTAGTTGCCAATTGCCAGCCGCAATATGAGTAATATTAATCATAAACATACTATAAAACATAGCACCGATATTTTTTACAGGTACCTAAACCTGCAAAATGATCAATATGCCAGATATCTCGATATCCACGGAAATGAAGCCAGGATTTTTGTTGTAATTCCTTGTTTCAATGAGCCCGACATCCTTACTACACTCATCTCCCTTGCTGAGTGTTCCCCTCCAAAAGGGATTGTCTCTGTTTTGGTCGTTGTAAATGATGCTGAAAATTCCATACCAGAGGCTGTTTCCCAAAATAATTGGACCCTGGATAGCATTAAGAACTGGCAGTGTCAGCACCCCGAACTATTTTTTAATATCCAACGAATACATGCGCAGGCACTCCCCAAAAAATGGGCAGGTGTTGGTTGGGCACGAAAAATCGGGATGGATGAAGCTATCAGACAGCTAGCCAGGGGTGGAAAGCCCGATGGAATAATTGTCTCTCTGGATGCCGACAGTACAGTATCCAAGGGCTATCTTCAAACAATTGAAAATGCATTTGAGGAAAATCCAATTTCCCCCTTTTTCCTGATAAACTTCGAACATTCTCTTGATTATAAAGGAATAAGCAGTATTGAAAAGGATGGTATTATCCGATATGAACTCCATATGCGTTACTTCAAGAATGCTATGGCCCGGAGTGGTTACCCACATGCTATACATACCGTTGGATCTAGCTTTGCGCTGAAAGCCTCGGCATATGTCAAACAGGGAGGTATGAACCGTCGAAAAGCAGGAGAAGACTTTTACTTCTTACATAAGCTTGTGTTGCTCGGCAATTACGGGAATATATATAATGCTACGGTTTTCCCTGCGCCGAGGGTTTCAGACAGGGTCCCGTTTGGTACTGGAGCTGCATTAAAAAAATGGATGGAAGGAAGTTCCGAATTACTCACAACCTATTCATTATCTGCCTTTAGTCATTTAAAGCCATTATTCTCGAACCCTTCAAAGTTCTGGTCGCTGAACAAGACTGAAATTGAAAACCTGTTTACCCAATTGGATTTTAACATCCAATCCTTTCTAAGAAACTCACAGTCGATCGATCAGTTGCTCGAATTAATCTCTAATTGTTCAAATGAAGAGATATTTAGAAAAAGGTTTTTTCACCTGTTTAACGCATTCTGGATTCTTAAATATCTGAATTTTGTACACGAATCTGCATTGATGCGGGCTGATCTCAGGACTGAGTCCATCAGGTTGCTCCACAGCCTTGGTATCCTGCATGCTCCTGACATCTCTCTTGAATCACTGCTGAAAATTTACAGGGAAATTGACAAACAAACTCATTAACCCGGAATTAATTAGTCTCCTACCCAATAATTTATTGCTTATGCCTGAAATTGGCGATTATTTAACGGGATTGAAACAATAGTGAAATAATAGGATGTTATATTTGCGCAATATTTTAAGAAATGGATTTGATTGATAATAAAACATCTTTTATTGGTAAGATTTTCCGGGATAACAGGGATTTTTTTGTCCCCTTTCTTGTGTTCACCGTCATTCTTCTTGTTCTTTTAGGAATCGTTGGGAATTCGCAGCTTTTCCTCTATGTAAACAGACACAACTCTGTGGTTGCTGACTTTGTGTTTTTTTACTGGACCAATTTGGGAGATGGAATTATTGCTGCCTTATTTATCATATTTTTGCTTTGGATTTCATTCCGTGATGCCCTCACCTTCCTGGTTATTACCTTATTAATCACAATCATTGTGAATATTCTGAAGGATCATATTTTCCCTGAAATGAATCGACCTGTTGCATATTACGGGACTTCTGAGGTACTTCATATCGTTACCGGATACAAGCCACCAATTCTTAGTACTTTCCCTTCAGGGCATACGGCTACTGCATTCAGTGTTGGATTGTATTTTTCCTTCTTTCTCAAAAACAGGCTGGCAAAATTCCTGCTCTTTTTGGTTGCAGTATTTGTAGGCTATTCCAGGATGTACCTATCAGCCCATTTCCCTGCTGACATAGTAGCAGGTGCGTTAATTGGTGTCATTCTTACCTTATTATGCTATTTCCCGTTCAGACTGATTAATAGTTCCTGGATGGACAGAAAAATTGAATACAGACCCAGGATATTCGCAAGACACTAACAGAATGATTAAAAATATCCAGTTGGAAACCCGCTTAAGGCTCTTAATTGTAATCATCGGACTTCTCCTTTTCCTGCCCTTTAATGGTTTGGTCCATCTGTTCGATTGGGATGAAATCAATTTTGCCGAATCGGCCCGTGAGATGATTGTCACCGGAAATTATAGTACAGTAAGCATTAATTTTATTCCTTTCTGGGAAAAGCCTCCCCTTTTTATCTGGATGCAGGTAGTCAGCATGAAATTCTTCGGAATAAATGAATTTGCTGCACGGTTTCCAAATGCGATTTGCGGTGTTTTGACACTATTAATCCTTTTTGAAATTGGCCGGAGGTTAAAGAATAACAAGTTTGGGCTGGCGTGGGCACTGGCGTATGGTGCCTCCATTTTGCCATTTCTGTATTTCAAGTCCGGCATTATCGATCCCTGGTTTAACCTTTTTATTTTTTCAGCATTATTTTTCGCATTTCGTTATATTAAGCAGCGAGATGCTTATCAGAATGGGTTTAAAAACGTGATCCTTTCCGGTGCTATTCTGGGTCTTGGAGTTCTGACAAAAGGGCCGGTTGCGATCTTGCTATTTGGAACTACACTTTTGATCTATATTTTAACGGAACGAAAGTTGAAATACGTCAGGTGGTCTGACGCACTAATATTTACGCTGGTTCTTGTTCTCTCAGGAGGCGCCTATCACATTTATCAGCTGCTCGCAGGCAATTCTCAATTGGTCTACGATTTTTTCAGGTACCAGGTAAAACTGTTGAAAACCGAGGATGCAGGACATGGAGGTAGTATTTTTTATCATCCGCTGGTTTTATTTTTCGGAGTATTCCCCTCTTCTATTTTGGCTCTCAGGGCATTCTTTAAAAAAG
>CAIOOC010000480.1 GCA_903859795.1 uncultured Bacteroidia bacterium | reverse complement strand
ATAATCGTAAGTTTTATACTGGCCTTGGGAATTTCATTGTTTGCAGTACCTGTTATCGTAAGAACAGTAAGGAAACTGAAGTTGCTCGATCAGCCAAATATCCGCTCTTCATCAGAAAAGGCAATTCCATCATTAGGGGGAATTGCCATTTTTTTTGGTTTTTTATTTGGTTCCGCAATAGGTTCCTATGACTATGAATTACCGGAAATGATTTATATTGTTATCCCTACAATTTTAATGCTTTTCATTGGATTAAAGGATGATCTGGTATCGCTACCACCCTATAAAAAGATTATTGGACAGTTCATTACTGCAAGCGTAATAATTTTTCTGGCTAAAATCCGGTTCACAGATCTGCACGGATTTTTAGGTTATACAAATATCGGTATAGTGCCGGGAGCTTTGATTACCGGGTTTGTTATAATTGTGCTTATTAATGCCTTCAATCTTATGGATGGCATCGATGGTCTGGCTTCCGGATTAAGCATGTTAGCCGTCTTAATCTTCGGTACCTGGTTTTACCTTAGCGGCCATCCTGGTTATGCAATATTATCTTTTGCCCTGGTCGGAGCTATTGCAGGATTTTTCTACTTTAATGTTTATGGTGACCAGTATAAAATCTTTATGGGTGATACCGGTGCCTTGTTTCTGGGAACAATTATTTCAATTCTGTTGATAAAATTTAACGAATTTAATATCGATCAGACTCAGCCATATGCTATTCAATCGGTTCCTGCAATTTCATTTGGGATTCTTGCTTATCCATTAATCGACACAGTCAGGGTTATGATTATTAGAATGTTACAATACAAATCGCCTTTTAGTGCCGATAAAAATCATCTTCACCACCGTCTTCTTGCCCTTGGGTTCTCCCATCAAAAAGCGACATACACGATTCTAGGGATGAATATCCTGTTCATATTTGCTGTTTTTGCCTTGCACGAATTAGGAGTTCTGAGACTTATGGTTTATATATTAGTTACAGGTGGAATCCTTTTTATGATCCCTGCTTTTTACATCCGCAAACGAAAACTGATCAGACTAAATGATCCGGTTCAGCAACTTTTGATTCCGGGATCTACCGATGAACTTCTAAATAACAGAAGATCAAATCAAAAGATACGGAAACAGCGAAAACGGTCCCCGTTATTAGACTCTGACACATTCTTTCAGAAATTTAATCTCTGGTGAACATCCTTATTTTAACTGGCCCGATCAATCCTGATTTAATCGTTCCAAGGTACATGGTAGGTACAGTTGTATAATTATTAGCAATCGTATTGTAAATCAGCACTTCTATTTTATTCTCACCTGGTTTGGCAAATGACGTGATATCAAACTTCCAGGGAGGCGAGAGCCTCACCCCACAGCTTTTACCATTTACGATTACTTCTGCCGAGGAAACCAGGTCACCTAAATCGAACTCCAACCTGTTTTTTAATTCGGAGCTGGTTAGTTGAATCGTTTTTCGGTACCAGGCACCGCCTGAATAAGCTTTCAAGCCATCATTTTTCGACCAATCGCCCAGATTAAATGTCCCTTCGTTGCATTTCTGTTCAATAAACCGCGGAATTGCAGCCGCTCCACAATAGCCTGGCTGGTATTCAATATTGATAACAACCTGGGCTCCGGCAGATTCCGGATTTTTAAGATTAACATTGTAATTTGTTAACCCATCGGATTGCTTTTTACCTGTAACTATTTCGTTTTGAATCCCGTTAACCCATACATTTGGTTTGCCATAGGCTGCAAAAGTCAGAGCTCGTAACCCAGGAGCTGATTCAAATGCAAAAAGTCCGGAGTTATTGTTTCCGGAGGAATAGTCGAATGGCAGTACACCCTCATCGCCATACCAGCTCATCGAAACATCCTTTCTTTCCGGGCGCGGCACTCCGGATTTGCGAACAACCAGGTATGTTTCACATGCATTGTCATACAGCAAAACGATAGGATTAGCCCCTTTTTTTAATACAACTGTCTTGATGTCCGGAATTGTTTTTTGTTGATTAACGAATAGCAAATTTGGTTTGATATCACCTGTCAGCAAATCATAGATTCCGTCGGCAGGGGCAATAATTGATGAATAGAGCACATAATAATTTCCGGAAGATTCAGGTACCCTTTTTTTCGACATCCGCTCTTCCTGCAAAGCTCCCAACCGGATAAAATTATCATACATCTTTCCTTTAAGTCCGTGATAACCCTGATGTCCCGGATCGCCCTCAACACCTTGTTTCCAAGAAAAACCATAGGCCTCCCAATGATGTTTCTTTCCGGAAAGAATAATTTCCTCATTCTCATTGGCAGGATGAATTTTTAACAACTCCTGCTCTGAGGGTGCTTCCTGTAATGCCCCAATTTTAAGAAACTGCTTACCAAAAGCGCAGGTGACAGTTTTCCAGTTCTCATCAGGAATGATTGTGCCTCCGGTATAATTCAGATTCTCAATAAAATGCATTTGACGTACCTGTGCCCCCAGCATTTCGGGTTTTGCAGGAAGTTGAAAATCACCCCATTGATTGTCCAGTGAAGGGCTGAGTTCAAAATTCCAGCTTTTACCCAGATCTTTTTCGATGATAACTTTCTCCGGCTTTAGCTGCGAATTGCAGGCTCTATTATCAGGATCAAAAACAATAATCCGGATGTCATCCCCGGAAGCAGGCATTGTTACTTCTGTTCCGTCGCCGGTCCGGACCGCAAATTCAGAGATAGATGCAGTTTCACCATTCCAGGGATTCCAAAGCTGAACAGCTCCTTTGGACTTAAAAAAACATTTGCTCCCTTGAGGGACTTTGTAGAGTGCATAAATATCCCGGTTCCCGATTATCCGGTGCATGATATAAGGGCGTTCTTTAACTTCAGAGAGTATTTTAAAGGTTGGCGCATATTTCCCGGAAATTACCGAGGCTATTGTTTTGGGGTTGCCACATTGAACATTATTCTGGCTTGTAGAAAAAATTTCGGTGACAAGTTTTGCCGTTTCGGCATCCAACATGCCATTTTTTTCAGTTGCTTCAGGAATGTCACCTAAATTGACAATAATACCGCCTCCCTTTTTAAAAGATTCAAGTTTCTGAAGTGATGAATAGCGGATTGCCTTCATCGAAGGGATAATCAGCACTTTATATTTTTCACCTGAAACATTCAATTCTGCATCTTTTACCTCGCCACGAGCAAGTGATTCGTAATCGATAAAATCGAAATCAATCCCGTTGTTATAAAGCTCTTCCCCTGTTGCAAAGGCGATGTCCACTGATTTCTGACCGTTCAGTCCTGCAATCACAGGCTCTGTTGGATAAAGTATCGCGACATCGCAGTTATGCACACCCTGTGAAAGGAGGAATGATAAACGCTGGACGCAATTCATTAGCGGATCGATCTGTTTCCAATAGGGCATTCTGAAATGGTTGCATGGGGGTGCCCACTCCCACCAGCCTCCCATAGTAGAGTAATATAAACCGTGAAATGAGAGCAGATTATATCCTGCTATAAAATCACCAAAAATTGCATCAGTTACATCTGACGAAGAGGTACTCCAGCCACTGCTGTGAAAACCTTCAAGCCACACTCGTGGACGGTTATATAAATGAGCAATCGATGAGGCTACTTTGGCTTTGATGATGTCCTTTGAAACTCTTGGCTGATCAGATCCTGGCCCCTGGTTCCAGCGCTGGGTGCGGAAATAGTCACCAAACTCTGCAACATCTTTCCCCCGACCGCCGTGATCACATCCAAATATCAAGCCTCTGTCCTGGTGCCATTGATAAACAGGTTTGAAAAAGTTTTCCTCGCTAAGGCTCACCATTACATCGTTGTAATCCAGCCTTATCTTCGGGGTAATCGTTCCAATATCTGCAAAGATAGCATCAAGGTATGGCACAACATCGTAACCCTTGCGTTTCTGAAATTCGGAGGCAAAATAACTATCCCAAAGATTTCCACCAACCCTGAAATTCAGTTCGTCAGAAAAGAAGAAATTGAGAGCTCCGGCACCGTTATCTTTAAGGGCCTTTTCGAACTTGTCAAAAAAGAAATGATTATAGGATTTCCCGCTTTGAGGGTGCATCGGATCGTATGAAGGGATCAGACGCTGGGAGAAAACTCCAATTATTTTCCACTTCTGATTTCCAAAATTGTATTTCAACAGGTTCTCTTTGAGGCTGGGAAGCAGATCTTTCCTCGTTTCAACGATCAGACTACTATCGTTTTTTATCTGAAATGCAGTTAGTGTAAGCAGATTTTCAGGCATTTCCATAACTCCGGTTCCGTCAAGAATCTTAGAGCTGCATCGAAGTTCCGAGCCGTTCAGATCAGGGTTCTCGCGAATTGCCTCATCGATAGAAAACCCCTGTCCAATGCCTAATGTATAATCACTCAGACTTACTGTCATCCCTTGTTTTTGCGCTTCTCCGGCAAACCATTTAAAAAGCTTCCACCAGGCATCAGTAAAAAGTGCTGGTTTGCTCGGATTGGACCAACCATAGATAAGTCCTCCGGAATCCTGGTGGCTGTAATTGATTTGAAGGCTTGAGATCCCCTTGTTTTTTAATTGATCCAGCTGCCAAAGAAGCCGTTCATGGGTCAGGGTATCGCCCTGCCACCAGAAAAATGGAACCTCTCCATAACCTTTTGGAGGATTAATAAATCCGGGCAAAGCATCGAATGTGGAGCTTCGGTCGGGATAACCCGGTGGCAGACTTGACTGGGCATTTGATTTAAGAGATATCAGCAGGATTATCGCAAGGAAAGAAATAGCACTTTTTTTCATAACTCAGTTTTAAAGGTGGCGGATTCCCATTTTAAGCAAATGTAAATCTTTATTTTAAAATTAAAGTCTTAATTTTGGGTAACCTTTGATCCTGCTTATGACAAACAAACAATGGGAGGAGCTTTTGTCGGTCATTGGCGGAAAAAGTCTTTCCGTCAATCCGGTAGGATTTATTATCGATAGCCCATGGCTACCTGGCTGGTCAGGTGTGACAACACTCGATTATTATACATCCGACGAAAAATGGTTAAAATCGAATTTTCAGGCCATTGAAACATTCCCGGATATAACCTTCTTTCCGGGATTCTGGTCAGAATATGGGATGTGCACTGAACCATCGGCTTTTGGCGCACGGTCAGTCTGGTACCGCGAAAATTTACCACATGCCGAGAAGGTGATTTATAACTCTGATGATATTTCCAGACTTCCCCAACCCAACGTTGAGTATGATGGGTTGCTCCCTTTTATGATCAACCGGCTCAAAAATCTGGAGGGGAGAATAACAGAATCCGGACATTCCATCAAATTTGCGGTTACTCGTGGTCCGCTAAATATTGCCACGTTTTTAATGGGAACCACAGAGTTTATGATGCTGCTGGCTTTAGAGCCCGAAAGAGCACATCTATTGTTGGAGAAAATTACACGGTTTATTTGTGACTGGGTCATTTACCAAAAAAGCTGTTTTCCATCCATCGACGGGATCCTGTTACTGGATGATATTGTCGGTTTTGTTGGTGAGGAGGAGTGCCGAGAATTTGTGGTTCCTTACCTGAAAAGAGTATTCGATGCCATTCCTACCAGTGTACGGTTTTTTCATAACGATGCATTTGGATTGGTTTGTGCCCCGTTTCTTCAGGAAATCGGGGTTAACCTTTTCAACTTTTCATTTGACCATACCATTAATCAGATTAGAGAACTTTCCGGGCATGAGGTGACACTGATCGGGAATCTTCCTCCACGCGATATACTTGCATCCGCAAATCCTGAGACAGTTTACTCTGCAACCCGCAATATGATCCTGGAAGTGACCGATCGACGGCGGATCATTTGGTCGTGTGGCGGAGGAATACCACAGAATGTCTCAACAGAAAATCTGAATGCGTTTGTGGCGGCTGTGAAATCTTTTTCTTAAACGAAGTTATAAGGATAAAATCAAAAATTTAAATTGTAAATTATATGTTTAATATTACCTGGATATCGATCCCAAAACTTAAAATCGCTTAATTCTCTAAATTAATGATCCTAAAAAATATAGTCTTTCTTTCTGTTTTGCTCCTTAGCATTCATGTGGTGGGCCAGGAAGCGGTCGTTGCTAAATTCACTGTTGATGGTGACCGCTTAAAACAGGGAGGAACCACTTTGAGTGCCTCTCTGGAGGGGGTTGATTACAGTTCCGACAGTGGAGCATTAAAGCTGTTTGAAGTTTCCGGTACCTCCAGGACTCAGGTATCCTGTCAGATTGAAGCAGGAAATTCACCGAAGCTATGGTGGATTCCGGAAGCTAAAATGTCGGGGAAAGGTACAAGACTGTTTATCCTGGTCAAAGACTCTTCATTCGTTGCAAAAAATGAGGTTGCCACTGAGATAAATTCAAGGAGTCTTGTTGTCTGTCTTAACAATCATAAAGTTTTGCAATATAATATAGCAGAGGTCTATCCACCTGATACTGTAAGTTCCATCTACCGGCGAAGCGCTTTTATTCATCCTGTATGGTCTCCTTCGGGTAACATCCTGACACGGATTAACCCGCCTGATCACCGCCATCATGTTGGGATTTGGAATCCCTGGACTAAAACGACCTTTGAAGGTCATCATACCGATTTCTGGAACCTGGCGGAAGGGCAGGGTACAGTAAGATTTGGAGGAATTAATGCCCTTATTAGCGGACCTGTTTTTGGTGGTTTTAAAGTCCGTCAGGAACATGTTGATTTCCAGTGTAAGGGAGGTGATAAAGTGGCAATAAATGAAGTCTGGGATGTAAGAATTTGGAATGTTGGTGTAGTTGAAGGTGTAAAAGTGTCGCTTTGGGATCTGACTTCAACCCTGAGTTGTGCCACTTCATCCCCGATTATTCTGGAAGCATACCGTTACGGAGGTGGGATTGGCTTCCGGGCAACCGAAGAGTGGACAAATAAAAACAGTTGGGTAGCTACTTCTGAAGGTAAAGATCGAAAAGATGCAGATGGATCCCGCGCACGCTGGTGTGATGTGGGAGGAGAAATTTCAGGACACGGAACATCAGGAATCTTGTTTATGTCGGATCCTGCAAACCGTGAATTTCCTGAACCTATGCGGGTATGGCCTGAAAATGCCAACAACGGGCGCGGAGACCTGTTTTTTGAGTTTTGCCCGATCCGTAATAAAAGTTGGGAACTGGTACCTGGGAATGAATATGTTTTGAGGTATCGAATGTTGGTTTACGACGGCAAAATAGATGCTAATCTTTCTGAGCGGCTTTGGAATGATTTTGCACATCCTCCGGTTGTGAAAGTAGAAAAGTAGATCTTGTGCCAATAGAGTGAGCACGTGGCTCCTCAGAGCCGGAAAAGCTATCCGCTCATTATCAAAATTTAATAAAGTCTTAAAAATGAAACGACGCGATTTTCTAAAGAGTTCAACTGCTGCGATGGCCGGTACAATGTTATTACCTTCAATTGTCCCATCAACAGTTTTTGGGAAAAATGCTCCAAGTAATAAAATAAATGTGGCCCAGATCGGTTTTGGACGGATCGCAATGACCCATGATCTGGCAGAAACACTCCCGTTCGACGAGGCACGGGTAATTGCAGTTGCCGATCTCGATGCAGATAGGGCTATTAAGGGAAAACAGTTTATTGAGGATTATTATTCTAAAAAATCGGGAAGCAAAACAGCAGTTGATGTTAGATCCTATGGCGACTACCGTGAAATGCTTCTTAGAAAAGATGTCGATGCCGTTATCATTTCAACGCCTGATCACTGGCATGCGCAACCAGCCATTGAGGCCGCACTTGCAGGGAAAGATGTCTATTTGCAAAAGCCGACATCATTGACTATTGCAGAAGGGAGGATGTTGTCTGACGTTGTTAAACGCAAGGGCATCATACTGCAAATGGGAACTCAGCAAAGGGCTATGCCCCAGTTCCGCATTGCGGCTGAATTGGTTCGTAACGGTCGGATTGGAAAACTTCATACCGTTAAAATTGGTCTTCCGGGGGATCCTTCGGGTCCGGAAGCAGCCCAAATGCCTGTTCCAAAGAATCTGAATTACGAGATGTGGTTGGGATCGACCCCCGAAATTTATTATACGGAGATACGTGTGCATCCCCAAAATAGCCTGACAGATCGTCCGGGATGGCTTCGATGCGAGCAGTTTGGCGCTGGAATGATTACCGGTTGGGGGCAGCACCACTTTGACGCTGCTGCTTGGGGAATGGATACAGAATATACCGGCCCTGTTTCTGTAAATGCTATGGCTCAGTTTCCTAAATCGGGGCTTTGGAATGTTCATGGTGATTTTATTGCAGTCGCCGAATACCTCAACGGCGTTACAATGATTACAAGTGGCGGATTTCCAAACGGTATAAGGTACGAAGGGAGCGAAGGATGGATATTTGTTTCCAGGGGCGACTATTCAGCCACTGCCAGTGATCCGGTATCTAAGAGTAAAAGCAGCAAGGCATTCGATGCCAGTGATCCCCGGATTCTGAACTCGGTAATCAACGAAAATGAAATCCATTTGTATAATATAAATAATCAGCACGGGAATTGGCTTGAATGCATTAAAACGCGAAAGGAGCCAATTTCTCCTGTTGAAAAAGGTCATCGGGCCTGCTCGATTTGCCTGATCACCCACATTTCAATGAAACTGGGACGTAAGTTACAATGGAACCCGGTTTCGGAACTGTTTGTCAACGATGAAGAGGCAAACAAAATGCTCTCGCGGTCACAACGGTTTCCGTACGGCACAAGTTATATAACTGTTAAATAAAAGAACCACAATAGACACATAGGACACAGTATGCTTTAATTCTATTGTGTCCTATTGCGCTTATGTGGTGAAAAATATGGTTTTCAATGTAAAATATAGAATATGAAAAAATTAAAATTGTTAGTTATCCTTGTTGCTTTTATGGCTGGATTTTCCCAATCCAATGCTGCTAAGATCAATGCAGTAAAGATTGGTTCGAAAATCAATGTCACGATAAACGGGAATTTTTTCACAAGTTATATTTTCTCTGCCGATGAGAAATATCCTTTCTTTTATCCTGTAAACGGTCCTCTGTCAGGTGGTTCAGTTACCTCGATGCGAAATGGGGAATACCCCCACCATAGCTCGCTGTTCTTTGGATGCGACCTTCTCAATGGGGGGAATTACTGGCAGGAGGGACCCGACAGGGGTCGGATTGTTTCGGTAAATGCAGATATTCTTCGGGAGGGAAAAGATTCAGTTGTGATATCGGATGAATGTATCTGGATCAGGCCCGGAGCTTTATCTCCAATTAAAGATAACCGGATTATTACGATTACTTATCCGGCAGATAATCTGTATCAGATCGATGAGGAGATCACTATGGAAATGCTTATGGATGTTTCAATCTTCAAAACTAACCACTCTCTTTTTAGCGCCAGGATGGCAGCGGATCTTTCGGTCAGAAATGGTGGGACAATGATCAATGCTGAGGGTGATAAAGGAGAGAAAGAGACCTTCGGAAAACGATCGGCATGGATAGATTACTTTGGTAAACGGGGAGATAATATTGAAGGATTAGCCATTTTCCAGCATCCGTCAAATCCGGGTTACCCATCACCCTGGTTTACGCGCGATTATGGGTTTATCTCTCCAACACCAATGTTCTGGCCCGAAAATGGCGTTGAAACATTCTTTAAAAAAGGTGAAGTCCTCAAGCTCAAATACCGGGTTATTGTCCATAGCGGAAACGTCAAACAGGCAAAGATTAAAGAATTATTTGAAATATATAAAAAGCAAAACTAAATTATGAAGCATTCATTCATATCAATTATGGTACTTCTTTCGGCTATTATCTTAAACTCATGCGAAAACGGAACCAATGACAAACAGGAAACAAAAAGTTCAACTAAGTTTACCGGAGCCAAAGGGGAGGTAAAACTTATCACGCTTGATCCCGGTCATTTCCATGCAGCACTGGTTCAAAAAAATATGTATGATCAGATCAATTCAGAGGTTTTTGTTTATGCGCCGAAGGGAAATGATGTGGACGAGCATGTTAAAAGGGTGCTGGATTATAATGCCAGAATGGAAAAACCAACAACATGGTTCGAAAAGGTCTATCGGGGAAGTGATTATCTGGAAAAAATGGTTTCAGAAAAAAAAGGTAATGTGGTTGTTGTTTCCGGCAATAACCGGTTTAAGGCCGACTATATTAAGAAGTCGGTTGAAGCTGGATTCAATGTTTTAGCTGATAAACCTATGGTGATTACTCCCGAGCAATTCCCATTATTGGAAGAGGCTTTTAGAAAGGCACAGGAGAATAGGGTATTGCTATATGATATTATGACAGAGCGATTTTCAATTACTACTATCCTGCAAAGGGAATTAGCCATGATCCCTGAGATATTTGGGAAACTCGAACCCGGAACTGCTGACCAACCGGCGATTGAAATGATCAGCGTCCACTATTTTTATAAAAATGTATCCGGTAATGTACTGGTTCGTCCGGGCTGGTTCTTTGACGTGAAACAGCAGGGAGAAGGAATTGTTGATGTCACAACCCATTTGGTTGATTTGGTTCAATGGGAATGCTTTCCTGATCAGGCTTTACAAAAAAGCGATGTTCAGATCCTGTCTGCAAAACATTGGCCTACTGTATTCTCCAAAGAGAAATTTAAAGAGGTAACTCACCTTGAACAGTTTCCCTCATACCTTGCCCCGGCAATTAAAGATGAAAATTTGAATGTTTTTGCCAATGGTGAGATTGTTTATAAACTTAAAGGGGCTGTTGCAAAAGTTAGCGCCATCTGGAATTATAAAGCAAACGAAGGTGCCGGAGATACCCACTATTCAATTATGCGTGGTTCTCTCTCAACCCTTGAAATCCGTCAGGGTACTGATGAGAAATACGATCCAACGCTTTATATTATAGCAGATAAAGCCGCTGATTTGGTTAAGTTTTCCACCAATTTAGACAGAATAATTAAAGGACTTCCTCAGGCAGGGCTAACAATTGAAAATGTGAATAAAAACACTTGGAAAGTGGTTGTCCCGGTAGAATTAAAAGTTGGCCACGAAGCTCATTTCGCCCAGGTAACCGCAAAATATCTCGAATATTTGAAGATTGGGAAACTTCCTGAATGGGAGGTTCCTAACATGATTACCAAATACTATACCACAACTTCTGCGTTGAAAGTGGCAAAAGAGACCAAATAGGTTTAGATGGATTTCTGCCCTGTTTCACTTTTTGTACATTTTATCTCTCTTTTTCTCCACTTCGTCGGAATTTCTAACTGAGGAAGCCTCGCGCATTGCAATTTTGTACCATCAATCAAAAGCAAAATTGTATGAGACGAATTGTATGTGTGATGTTTTATATTCTTATTTCAGCCAACCTTTATGCTGAGCAATTCCAAACTATCAGGGGAAGGGTTATCGATAAAGAATCCAAAACTCCTCTGCCGGGAGTTAATGTTATCCTTCTGAATTCTGAGCCGCTTAAAGGTGTTATGACAGATAATGACGGTAATTTTAAACTCGAAAAAATTGGAGTTGGACGACAAAGTATCAAGGTAAGTCTGATCGGATATAAACCGGAATTTATTAGGTCAATTCTTGTTAATTCGGTAAAGGAGATTGTTTTGGAAGTAGAACTTGAGGAAAATGTAATTGTAGGAACTGAGGTGGTAATCAACGGATCACAAGAAAAGGATCAGACCAGAAACCGTATGGCTTCGGTTAGTGCCCGTTCATTCACTGTCGAAGAGACTGAACGGTATGCGGGAAGCCGCGGTGATGTTGCAAGAATGGCCATGAATTATGCAGGGGTTTCTGCTGCAAATGACCAGCGAAACGACATTATTATCCGGGGGAACTCACCCAGCGGACTATTGTGGAGACTTGAGGATGTCGATATTCCGAATCCAAACCATTTTGCAGAAAGCGGCACAACCGGTGGCCCTGTCGGGATGCTTAATAATAACGTGCTTCGGAACAGCGATTTCTTTACAGGAGCTTTCCCGGCTGAATATGGGAATGCCCTTAGCGGCGTTTTTGACCTGAACATGCGCAATGGTAATAATCAGAAACACGAGAACTTATTCCAGGTCGGATTCAACGGGTTCGAAGCAGGAGCAGAAGGCCCGTTAAGCAAGAATCATAAAGCTTCATATCTCGCTAATTTCCGCTATTCAACACTGCAGCTGATGAGTGGAATAATCAACCTTGGAACCACAGGAATCCCAAAATATAAAGATTTTTCCTTCAAATTTAACTTCCCACTAAAGAAAGGACGGCTATCAATTTTTGGACTGATGGGGGATAGTCAGATCTCTATTCTGGCAAGTAAGGACAGGAA
Source organism: uncultured Bacteroidia bacterium (assembly GCA_903859795.1). Classification (GTDB taxonomy): domain Bacteria; phylum Bacteroidota; class Bacteroidia; order Bacteroidales; family Prolixibacteraceae; genus JAAFHB01. The sequence continues at coordinate 706 of CAIOOC010000480.1, read as the reverse complement.
CAGTAATGATATGTATTCCAACGAGGGGCAGAATCTTGCCAATCGTTCACGCATGGGTGCTACCGGAATCTCTTATACCCATTTTTTGGATGAGCGTACGTGGTACAAATTAACACTCTCAGGGGTCTACCAGGATGGAGGCACCAATTTAGACACGTTAAATGTTGACGGTTCGTTTAGCCCAAATGTGGATCATAACTACAAAGAATTCAAAACTTCGCTTAACGGATTTATTCATAAGAAGTACAACAGTCAATTGTCTGGCAGAATAGGTTTTACTACTGACCGGATGGGCTTTGACTTACTCACAAAAACGTATAGCAGAAGTTATCTCGAACTGCGTCCGGTAATCGATTACGGCAGGGGATTAGGCAACGGCGTGACTTTATATCAGCCTTATATTCAGGCAGTCTATCGTCTGAACGACAAATTTAGCATAAATCCGGGACTTCATTTGAGTTATTTTGATCTGAACGGATTAACAAGTCTGGAACCGCGCGTTGGTATGAACTGGCAGATCAGACCAAATCAGAGGCTAAGTTTTGGCTATGGACTCCATTCCAGGAGCCAGACGTTATCCTCCTATTTTATTGGAACCCAAATGGCAGATGGCTCGCTGACAGAAACGAACAAAAAACTGGGATTTACCAAATCAAATCAGTTTGTGGTTGGTTATGACAGATCATTAGCAGAAAATACACGTTTT
>CAIOOC010000479.1 GCA_903859795.1 uncultured Bacteroidia bacterium | reverse complement strand
CAATACTTTTTTCGATGAATCCAGAATTCCGAACCCGAATATAGAATAACATATTGATTCAGTGCATATAAACTAATAAACAGACTGAAAAATGCGAGGTAAATACTAGAAGTGTATCTCCTGGCATTGAAATAAATTAAAACTACTGATAGGAATATTCCTAACATGGATATATAGAGAAGCATTTTTTGTTGAATTACAAAGCTGTATTATTTCATTAAATAAGTGACATTTCAAACTAAATCATAACCTTGATTGGATGGACATTATTTATTCAGGTGGTCAAATTTACAAATTTGTATCCATCTGACCAATTTAAGAGTACATTTTAAGCGCGAATGGGAATTAATTACCAGCTTTTTAATGTTAAACAAACCGTTTCAGACAATCACTAAAATTTGTACTTTTACAAGAAGGAACTTAAATGAAAAATTGAATTTTGAGGTTCCCAAACCAGGGTGAAACCCTGCTACTGCTGTATATTGAGTTTAGATTTTCCTATTGTGCCCAGTAAATTTATAGAACATAAACATCAGATTATGAAATTTGTGCGGTCTTTGTTCGCGATATTTTGGTTCAGTTCTGCTACTGCTCAAAATTTGTCGGAATTGCCTCTGTGGAATAGCCAACAAAACACTACTAAAGGTGACTGGCTAATTGAAAAATTGGATGCTAAAGCCAATATTTTTCAAACCGAGAATGGGATGCTTGTCTTTAGTAATGGTCTTGTGGCCAGGACGTTTACTTTAAATCCCAATTGTGCAACTGTGGATCTTGAATTATTAACTAATGCTTTATCGTATTTAAGATCGGTCAGACCTGAAGCGGAAATAGAGATCGATGGGATAAAATTTAATGTCGGTGGTCTTATCGGACAACCAATTCACAATTATTTATTACCGGAGTGGCTGGCAAAAATGGGCGCAGATCCAGCCTCTTTCAAATTATCGAATTATGCCATTTCTGATTGCAGGGCTCGTTTCCCATTGAAAAAACGATTACAATGGATGCCCGGGGACCAGGCATGGCCACTTCCCGGAAAGGAACTGGTATTTCACTACCGGCTTGATGATTCGGCAATCAGTTTTATTCAAAGAAAAGGAAATGAGAGTAGTATCGTTCCGAGAGAAACAACATATTTAGGAAAAGAGTCATATGAATATCTTAAGGCTATAACCGTCGAAGTTCATTATGAACTTTATGATGGGATGCCGGTAATTTCGAAATGGATCAGAGTAGCCAATGAATCGTCACGGAAAATTATAATCAACACTTTTAAAAGTGAAATTCTGGCAGTGACTGAGGCCGAAAGTGTGGTAGATCCAAAGAAAAGATGGGAGCTCCCCAATATCACCCTTGAGTCAGATTATAATTTCGGAGGGATGACCAATGAGAGCCTTACCAGATCAAGTATTGGATGGAATCTTGACACACTTTATAAAACTCAGGTAAGCTATGAGCGGACAACACCATGTTTGTTGGAAGCCTACCCTAAATATGGGCCTGATCAAACTCTAAAAGCTGGTCAGTCCTTCGACTCTTTTCGTATTTGGGAACTTTTCAACGACAGCAGGGATCAGGAGCGCAAAGGTTTAGAACATCGCCGGATGTTGCGGGCTCTGGCACCTTGGGCAACTGAAAACCCGATCCTGATGCACGTAAGCGGATCTCTTGATGAGCCTGTCAAGAAGGCGATCGACCAATGTGCTGAAGTGGGATTTGAGATGGTGATTATGACCTTTGGAAGCGGTTTTAATGTTGAGAATGAAAGTGACGAAAATCTTGTACGAATGAAAAAGCTCTCTGATTATGCCCATTCGAAAGGAATTGCCTTAGGGGGATATTCATTGTTGGCCAGTCGACAAGTTGGAGGGGGTAATGATGTGGTAATGCCTCAAGGGATGTCACCTACCTTCGGAAATTCCCCTTGTCTGGAAAGCAAGTGGGGGATCAACTATTTCAGAGAGTTATACAACTTCTATGAAAAAACCGGAATGGATATTCTAGAACATGACGGTTCATATCCGGGAGATATTTGTATCTCAAAAGACCATCCGGGTCATCATGGATTGGAAGATTCACAGTGGAACCAGTACCGAAAGATAACCGACTTTTACAAATGGTGTCGGGGAAAGGGTATTTACCTGAATGTTCCTGATTATTATTTCCTGAGTGGAAGCAATAAAACCGCTATGGGTTACCGAGAAACAAACTGGTCACTTCCCAGGGCCGAGCAGGAAATCATCGAACGTCAGAATATTTATGATGGAACATGGGATAAATCACCTTCCATGGGATGGATGTTTGTCCCACTTGTCGAATATCAGGGAGGTGGTGAAGCAGCTACGATTGAACCTTTAAAAGAGCATTTGCCTCACTATGGGCAGCGGCTGGCCAATCTTTTCGGGGCAGGTGTTCAGGCTTGTTACCGAGGCCCGCAACTTTACGATTCACCTGAAACAAAATCCCTCGTTTCGAAATGGGTAACATTTTATAAAAAGCACCGTCAGATTCTTGATGGAGACATTATCCATATACGACGGCCCGATGGCCGGGATTTCGATGGTATCTTACATGTAAATCCATTCGGTGAAGAAAAAGGATTGTTAATGGTCTATAATCCACTAAACATCTCAATCACAAGAAAAATAAATATCCGGATTTACTATACAGGATTAAAAGGTAAAATCACTCTTCAGGAACAGGAAGATAGTTCGAAAGTTTCTGTAGTACCTGTTATTTCAGATGGGCTGACGGACAAGATCACACTTACGATTACAATTCCTGCAAAAGGATATAATTATTATATTATTAAATCATGAATCGTCTGTTAACTATTTTTTCTGTTCTCCTCATTTCATTATACGCCAAAAATTGTGATGCCCAACATCTGTATTTGCATGGAGAAACCGTCGCGAAAACCATACTTTGGGTCTCCAGTGACCTTCCCGATCTTTGTACAAATTATGAAATCACCTGGTCAGTTTCAAAATCGCCCAAAAGCGATTGGGAACAACTTCCCGGAATCAAAACTCCGGAAATTGTGCTTCTAACTAGTTATATAGGTAAATTTATCAAGTGTGAGATTACTTCTTTCGGGGAGAATAAAAAAGTTAAGGCAATTGATGTAATTACAAAATCTCCGGTTGTTTATCAAGGAAATCCCAATGCTGACTGGTTCCGTAATGCAGGAATCGGGTTAATGCTTCATTTCCTGAAAGCAGTTTTTGTCCCCGACGGGGGGGCAAAGCAATACAATGAGGTTGTTGATAATTTTAACGTTGAACTATTTGCCGAAAATTGCAAGGAAGCAGGCGCCAATTATGTGATGTTTGCACTGGGTCAGAACGACGGCTTCTATTGTTCTCCCAACCGGGCTTACGATTCAATTGCAGGTGTTGCACCGGGCGAGCTTTGCAGCAGACGGGATTTGCCTGCTGATCTGTTCAAAGCCCTGGATAAGAGGGGGATCAGGATGATGTTTTACCTTCCCGGGAATCCACCAATTCATCATGACTTAGTTGATTCCAGGTTTAAATATACTTACGGAAAAGATTCTCCAACGTCCCAATTTACCCAGTCATGTTGGGAAGCGGTGATCAGCGAATGGAGCCTTCGATATGGAAAAAATCTGTCAGGATGGTGGTTTGACGGAATGTACAGGGGTGGTATCATAGAAACGCGCTCTGACATGAGTCTTGCCCATAACATAAGCACCCATACGCTTGCTGCCAAAGCGGGCAATCACAACAGTATTGTGACTTACAACTATGGCGTAAATACTATTCAATCGGATTCTCCTTACGATGATTTCAGTTCTGGAGAAGAGGGTAAAATTGTTCAGGTTCCCCAAAATCGTTGGGTAGTCGACGGGGTGCAGTGGTTCCTGTTTACCTATCTTGGAGAGAACTGGAGTAAGGCAGGTTTGCGCTTTAAAACATCCGAACTGACAGACTGGGCACAAAAAGTATATGCAAATGATGGTGTTATTTGTTTTGAT
>CAIOOC010000478.1 GCA_903859795.1 uncultured Bacteroidia bacterium | reverse complement strand
GTTGTTTTGTTACCATTAATGCTTTACCACGCCCTTCAGCTTATGGCAGGAAGTACTATTGCAAAAGCGATGGGAAAGGAGAGAAATGAAGGAATGAAAGATTGAATTTAATAAATAAAATATAGTTGACAAAGGCAACCATTTATATAATTCTTGATATCTTCGTGATTCAAAATAAACAGGCCAAAATCAATCAATTATGCATCTCAGTAAATTAATCGCCGCACTCTTTCTTGCACTATGCTTCTCTGCCTGTCAGACAGGACCAAAAAAAGGAGAGGTCACCACTATAGATGCCTCAAACATCGATAATTATTGTCTGTTGCACGACGTGTCAGTCACACAAGATGGACTGCTGCTTAAGAACCCATCTTCGTCTATTACCTCTCAGTTTAATATCCGGAATTTTGAACTCACAGCTAAACTCAAAACAACCCCCGGTGCAGAAGGGATACTTGTATTTGCGGCCACTGACGCGGCAAGCACTGCCGACGGATATGAGATAAAAATCAACAATAGTGATTATCGGGTAGGAAATCTTCAGAAAACAGGAAGCCTTGCACGAATCAGGAATAATTTTGTCAGAACAGCCGTTGATGACCAATGGTTTACACTTGGAGTGAATGTTGAAGGCAATCACATTAAAGTGCTCGTTAACGACAAGACTATCAGTGAATACGATGAACCAATGAATGTTGTCCGTGCAAATGATATTTCAAGACGAATACTCTCCGAAGGGCGCATCGTCATTCGCAGATCAAATGGTACTGGCGAAATTATGTGTGGCGGTATAACTCTTAAATCCCTGAATGATCCAAAACCGGATGAGGCGTGCCAAATATCACCCGATAGTCTGATGAAAGTCGTGGATCAGCTCAATGACCAGGAATTCCCGTTGATTGACTTTCACACGCATCTCAAAGGGGGACTCACAATGGATCAGGCGGTTAAACATGCCCAGTTCATCGGGTGCAATTATGGGGTTGCCGCAAACTGTGGTCTGAAATTTCCGGTTACGAATGACTCAACTTTAAATGCCTACTATAATGCAATCAAAAAAGAACCCGTTTTCAAGGCTATGCAGTGCGAAGGACGTGAATGGGTTACACTGTTCTCACCAAAGGTAATTGCCCAGTTTGACTATATTTTTACTGATGCGATGACCTGGACTGACCTCAAAGGACGAAGAATGCGGCTCTGGATACCCGAAGAAACATTTGTTGACAATGAAGATCGTTTCATGGATATGCTGGTAGGTAAGATTGAAGCTGAACTTAGCAAAGAACCTGTTGATATTCATGCTAATCCTACTTTTCTTCCGGCAAAGCTTGCCCCCGATTACGACCGGCTCTGGACCCCTGAGCGGATGGACAGGGTGATTAAAGTCCTTAAGGAAAACGATGTTGCCCTTGAAATCAATGCAAGGTTTAAGCTTCCAAGCATCACATTTATCAAACGGGCCAGAGAAGCTGGTGTGAAATTTTCGTTCGGAACAAATAATGGGTCCAATAATGATCTGGGCAGACTTGAATATTGTCTTAAGGCAATGAAAGAGGCTGGAATAACAAAAAATGACATGTTCATTCCACGACCGTCGAATGACAAAAAAGTGATGAAATCGGGCCTTCCTGCAAAAATAACAGGATAACCTATCAATTTGGTTGTATTGTCTTTAAAGTTCTGAACCAACTTAATGAAATTTGCAGAGTACTCTAATCCCAAAATTAAATAGCATTAATATAACTTACTAAACAAAAGGTATGTTCGACAAGAATATTTATATCGCCAGAAGAAACCAGCTTCGTAAAAAAATGGGGAATGGTATTATCCTGGTACCCGGCAATATTGAAGCGCCGATGAATTACACCGATAATGCCTATCATTTCAGGCAGGACAGCACTTTCCTGTATCTTTTCGGCCTTGATATTCCAGGTCTGATTGGCATTCTGGATATTGATTCGGATAAGGATACGATTTTTGGCGATGATATCACAATGGAAGATATTATCTGGATGGGGACAAAGCCGTCGGTTAAAGATTTGGCGGCATCAGTGGGTGTTGAATATTCCTCATCCTTTAAAGAAGTTTTCGGAACTGTGGCGCGAAAGAAGGAGAAAGGTGTCCCTGTCCATTTCCTTCCCCCCTACCGCGCCGAGAATAAACTCTTACTTCAGGAACTTACAGGAATTCAGGCTTCAGCTCTGGCCTCCCAAACTTCAATTAAGCTAATCCGTTCTATGGTGGAAATGAGATCTGTCAAAGATCAATATGAAATTCTGGAAATCGAAAAAGCCTGCGAAACAGGGTTCAAGATGCATGTCACAGCGATGAAAATGGCAAAAGCCGGCGTCAAAGAGCATGAAATTGCAGGCACAATAGAAGGTATTGCCTTAGCATATGGCAGTGGTACCTCATTCCCTACAATTCTGACTCAGAATGGACAGACACTCCATAATCATGACCATTCGTTTTTGTTGGAGAAAGGCAGACTCATGATTGTAGACGCGGGTGCTGAATCGAATATGCATTATGCCTCTGATTTTACACGGACAATACCTGTAGGAGGAACTTTTAGTCAAAAACAACTCGACATCTATAATATTGTACTTAAAGCCAATGAGACAGCCACTTCGCTAATTAAACCAGGCGAGACCTATCTGAGCATCCATCTTAAAGTTGCGGAGGTCATTGCTTCCGGGCTTAAAGATCTTGGATTGATGAAGGGCAATGTTGAAGAGGCAGTTGCACGGGGCGCCCATGCCCTGTTTTTCCCGCATGGATTAGGTCATATGATGGGTCTGGATGTTCACGATATGGAAGATTACGGGCAGATACATGTAGGTTATGACGATGAAATCCGCCCAGTCGATCAGTTCGGAACTGCTTATCTGCGCTTTGGAAGAAGGTTGCAAAAAGATTTTGTCATTACGAACGAACCGGGAATCTATTTTATCCCGGCGTTAATTGAGCAATGGGAAAGCAATAAAATCAATGATGAATTTATAAACTTTAGTAAAGTTAGAGATTACTCAGACTTTGGAGGAATAAGGCTCGAAGATGATATTCTGGTAACGGCAACGGGGGCAAGAATTTTAGGGAATCGTATACCTATAAATCCGGTTGAAATTGGTTTGTTGCAATCAAAATAAAATATGCCAAAATAGTTAGAACCGACATAGTTTAGATACTTTGTCGGTTCTAATTAGTAATTATTCTCTAGAAGAACAGGTTGCTCAGTATATTCGCCGGATCTCCGCCTGCTGGTTTCAGTCCCAGGAATTTTGTAAAAGATGATGCCCCTAATATCCCTTTAATCTTCCCAAATAATCCCTGTTGCAAGGGGTTGAATTGACTCAGGTATTTTGCCGGATCACTCTTTGCAGTACCAATAATTCCTTGTTTCTTCTTAAGAAATCCGCTAACCGCCGAAATTAATGCCCCTTTTTTATCAGCTCCCGGAGCTAATGCGCCCATCAGCTTACTAACAACACCGTCAGTAGTTTTTGCAACATCACCAATAGGCGGAGGTGCTATAAAATTCTTCAAAGCTGACGCGGCTGCATCTTTTAATGCTGGCAATTTGGGCACACTTATCTGCGCCTGAGCCATCAAGCTGAATATCAAAATCATACTTGCCAAAAATAATTTTTTCATAAATTTCATTTACATTAATTACTATTTATCAATATCAAATCGTCAATTTTGATTCCAGGGGAAATTCCTAAAATCAAGTTTCTATCTATATAAATCTATGTAGACTATAACATATTCCTAACCTATTTGTTCTTCAC
>CAIOOC010000477.1 GCA_903859795.1 uncultured Bacteroidia bacterium | reverse complement strand
TTTTTACAATATCAACCAAATCTGGAAAATTAATTCAAAGAGCGGCAAACTGATCTGGAAATTCGGGGAACACGGAGATATCGTTCCGGACCAGAATGCTCTTTTCAGCGGGCAGCACACGCTTCATAAGAATCAGGATGGTTCGCTGATGATGTTCGATAACGGGACAAAGGCAAAAAGATCACGGGCTTTGTCATTTACCATTGACGAGCAGCAAAAGACAGCCAAAATGATAATCAATGCACCTCTTCCCGATTCATTATATACTGAAAAAATGGGAAGCGCTTTTCTGCTTGATAAAACTACAATCCTTCAATGCAGTACCAATAAGAATTATCTCCTCGCCACCGACTTAAACGGTAAAATCTTTTGGAAGGTGAAAACAGGAGGATTAACCTACCGTGCTCAATTCATCCCTGAAAAGTCTGATAAATAAGTCGCCAATTAAATACAATGAAGAAATTTTTGAAACTGGCAACCGTTATTTTAATAATGGCCCTGGTATTTGTGAACAATACAAAAGGTAAATGTTGCTCGGAAAATGAAAAGACAACGCTTCAATCCATTGAATCCGGGAGCCTCCGGGTTGCAGTAAATCCGATTTTCCCGGGAATCGTACAGTACACCTGGATTTCAACGGGAGAAGTTCTGTTTGCCCAGGAAGATCAACTTTCTAAGGTGAAAATCAACGGAAAACTCTTTAGCCCCAAAATTACCTTTACCAAATTTAAAAACAGGGCTGACTATATTCTAGATGTTTCCGAAATAAACGTGAGCATAAAAATCAGGATATCTGTAAACATAAATGTTGTTGATTTTAAGGTAATTGATGTTTTTGAAAATGGTTCCTTTAAAGTTAGTACCTTCGAAATTCCGGATCACAACCTGCTCTCAGTCCGAAATACACAACCCGGGGCTTCTTTTGCCGGTGCCAAAATGTATACGGCAATCCAGGGAAGTGGTGATGTTTTTATTCCCCTTTCTGACAAAACAGCTACAGACAGTATTCCAAAGGATTTTTTATACGGAATCGTCAACACCAGCCAGCTGGCAGCTTCCCTGTGGACAAATTCTGTAACTGAAAAGTCGGATAATAGCAGGATCCAAAAGCAAACTGTCGCTAAGAACGGATATCTTCGGACCGGTTTATGGAGCGGTGCCTGGATATACAGGGCACAAGGAATGACCACAGTTGATCCACTTCCTGCTGTTAAGATTGTTGTCACGAAAGATCTCAATGACGACAAACTTGTTGATTGGCAGGATGGTGCAATAGCTTTCAGAAGCATCATGAATAATCCAATGGGAAGCGAAAAAATTCCCGATCTTGTGGTTCAACGAATACCTATGAACTTTGCCAGTCAGGCAACTAATCCTTTCACCAAAACACTCGATGAAACAAAACGGATTTTCCTTAATACTGACGGCCTCGGGCAGTTTGTGATTTTGAAAGGATATGGTTCAGAAGGTCACGATTCAGCTCACCCTGACTACGGTGAGATTGGCAAAAGACAGGGAGGTGCCGCGGATATGGAGATGCTCTGTAAGGCAGCTCAGAAATACAGTGCATTCATGGGTGTGCACATCAACGGAACCGAATCGTATGCCGAAGCCAAAGCATTTGACGACTCGCTGGTCAATCGTACAAAACCGGGGTGGGACTGGCTTGATGCTTCCTATTACATCAGTAAAAGGTACGATGCAACTTCCAACAAGAGGATGTTACGACTTCAATCACTAAAAGATCAGGTACCATCGCTCAACTTTATTTATTGCGATGTATGGTATGCCAAGGGGAGTTGGGACAGTAAAAAGCTGGGGCGTGAAATACACTCTCTGGGATTAACTCTTGGGACGGAATTCCCCAATGACCATGAAACAGATGCTGTCTGGAACCATTGGGCTGTTGATTATAATTACGGAGGCAAAGATATCAAAGGTTTTAACAGCCGGATTGTCCGGTTTATCCGTAACCACCAGAAAGACACCTGGGTCGGTCGTCACCCGTTGCTTGGCGGTGAAGAGATGATGGATTTTGAAGGGTGGCAGGGACGAAATAATATCGACAGCTGCATCCTGATGACCTTTCATACCGATTTACCCACCAAATACCTGCAACACTTTCCGATTCTTAAATGGGACGAAAATTCAATGACCTGCGAGAAGAATGTGATCGTTGAGACCACATCGGGAAGGCGAATAATTTCCAAAAATGGGCGCAAAGTGCTGGTTGGCGACGCCTATCTTTTACCATGGAACCCGATTAGTGAGGATAAACTTTATCACTGGAATTCCAAATCCGGTTCAACAACCTGGACATTACCGGCAAGCTGGGGCCGCAATAAATCGGTTGTCCTCTATCAACTGACCGATCAGGGCCGAAGACTCATCGGGAATATTAAGGTGCTAAATAACCAGGTTACGATTCAGGCTTCGGCAAATACACCTTATGTTATTTATAAAAAGCAGGCTGAACTATCAAAGGAGATTAACTGGGGGGAAGGAGCCCTTGTAAAAGATCCGGGATTTAACAATGGCAACCTGAAATACTGGAAAGTAAAAGGTTCTGCAGCTTCTGTAGCCAGAAACAACCGGGGACAATATGAATTGTTTATTGAAAAAGGGGAGGAAACAACTGTTTCTCAGATGCTAACCGGTTTGACCGGAGGGTCGTATTACGCATCGGTGTATGTTTCATCTCCGGGGAATCGCAAGGCAAAACTGGAAATTGACAAATATGGTGGACCAACAGTAAGCTCATATTGCAGCAGTTCGCTTTGGAAAAACTATATTGCAGCTGATTCAAAGAGTGATACAACTCTGCAACGAATGTACACATTCTTTACTGTTCCTGAAGGACAGAATACTGCCGAACTAACTCTGGGAGCTGAAGCAGGTTCGTCAAAAGTGACTTTTGACGATGTACGGGTTGCTTCGATCAAACGTACTGCCAAACCTGACAGTATCTGGTTTTTTCAGGATTTTGAAAACGTCCCGGATGGATTGTACCCATTTGTTAAAGGGCCATCGGGTGGGGTTAATGATCCTCGTACCCATTTGTCCGAATTACATGCTCCATTTACGCAAAAAGGGTGGAACGGTAAAAAAATTGACGACGTAATAAGTGGGAACTGGTCGCTCAAGGCACATGGTGAACCCATCGGTCTGCTCCTGCAGACGATCCCGCAGACCGTCAGATTTATTTCAGGCAAACGCTACACAATCTCGTTTAAATATGAAGCATCAGGATCAGATTACGCACTTATAATTGGAGACGGAATTGCAAAGGAATTATCTTATACCTTAAATTCAGCAAACATCCCGACCACTTCAACATTTACCTTTAAAGCGGGTCAGTCAGGAAATTCCTGGTTTGGAATCGAAAAGCTCAACGATAAAGAGACCGATTTGGTGCTGGATGATATTGTTATTGCAGAAAAATAGAACTTAGTAATTAGAATAATATACCTTTAATGTTGTTTTTAAGTCCGATACAAAATTGCTTTTCCAGAGTAAAACATTCCTAAATCAACATTACTATGTTCAAAATAACACTTTGTATTTGTTGTTGTTTGGTTTCCTTTCAATTGCTGGCCCAGACAAGAGTTTCCAATTCAGCTCAATTGGTTACCATTGAAAACAAACATGTTGCCTTATCTTTTGATCTTAATAAGGGAGACTATTCAGTCAGAAATATCCCAAAGAAATCCACAACTATTACACACGCTTATTTTCAGGCAGAGGGATTGTATTCAACCGACACTCTGGGGACAATTGAATGGTCGCGGAAGGTGGTTCAGGATTATATGGGGAAGGGACTTGCCATTGAAATAAGGAAGAAATTTAAAAACTATTCTGATGTCGTCTGGAATGCAACGCTTTATGACGAAAAGGATTACCTGGTTTTCAATATGGGCATTGTTAATGACTCGAAAATTCCATTCCGGCTTTCAGCTTTCTATCCGCTGAAAACTCGAAATGCATGCAAAGGAATGAATATCAAACTGAATTATGCTGTTTTGAACGGAAATTCAGGAGGTAATAAAACTTATGTCTCCGATACAAGTCAGGTGTGTTGCTTTAACAATGTACTTATCCGTTTTGGCAATTTAAAGGATCCGTCCATTATTGTTGCAGGTGGCATAAGCTACAATGAATTCGAAAAGTTCTGCAAGGTAATTCGTTATACCGACAGTCTTGGAATACAGCTTTTCAGTGAAGACCCTGTGGGGAAACTTGTTGATGCAGGTACGTCTTATGAAAACAATGAGCGGTTTTATTTATGCATCAATAATTCCAATCCGTTTGAAGCTTTGGAAAAATACGGACTCGCCCTGAGGGATGCCCAGCAAATTAAACTGAACTATTACGATTTTCCGACAGAGTGTCTTTGGTATGCAAGTGTATATGCAAAGGATCCGCATCGTCCGAAGTTCAATGACTCCAAAGGAGCGGTGGATGAAATGGATAATGCCATTAAATCAGGATTTGACAAATACTCAAGGATAGCCATCAGGTTGGTACCTGACGCTTATGGCGCCAATAACCAACAGGGGTGGTGGGATGATGAGCACTGGGCAAAGTGGGGAGACGCTTCATCGGCCGATGGCGCCAATTATTCTGCCCCTTACCTGACAACCAAAAGCTGGTGCAGTGAAGTCATTAAAAAGGGGGGCATACCGTTAACCTACTTCCAATCAGGTCGCCGCTCCGAGGATTTTGTGAGAGAGTTCCCCCAATATATGCTGTTCAAGGATCCATTCCGGCTTGTAACGGGTCAGGCGGATAAAATGAAAAGACTGAATAAAGACCTTGGTGGAGAATCAAATGAAGGGTATCTGAAACAATGGTGGGCTGAAGAAGATTTGAATTGTTATGATTTTACTGATGAAGGATTTATCAGCCACATGAAAAATGTGTACAGGAAACTGAAAGAGGCCGGTATCAGGGGTTTAATGTTCGATTACCCGGAATCCACGGCATGGGCACTCGATGGCGGATTCGCAAACAAACACGCTACAACAGCCTGGGCATACCGGAACATGCTGAAACTGGCATACGAAGGGTTGGGTGAAGATTCCTATATTGATGAAAGATTAATCGGTCGGGGTTCGGATCTCTCTGTCGGTCTGATTGCCTCACAAAGAGTGTGGGGCGACAATGATCAGTTTGAACCCGAAATGGTCACCCGTTGCGGTTTGCGTTGGTACAAAAACCGGGTTGTCGTTAACTATGACCTTGATGCTAAAGATCCCTTCAAAGCTAAACCTGTTTACAACAACGACGGATTGAAAACATTAATGACGATGTGTTACGTGGTAAGTGCCCGATTCTTAATGGCTCGTGGCTTTTACCAGCTTTCCAAAGAACAACTGCATATCATGAGCCGTACCTTTCCTTACCAAACATTACCCAAAAGTTCACGCCCTGTAGACGCCTTTACAAATGGATTTCAGGTACCCCACATTTTCGATTACGAAGTTAATCCCGGTTGGCACCAGCTTACACTCTATAACTCCAACCAGGATTCGCTGAAGCAGCACCCCAATAGTTTTGAAGTCAACCTTGGAGCATCACTGAACGAAGGTGGATTGGGGCTCATGACAGACAAAAATTACTATTTATACGATTTCTGGAACGACAATCTCATTGGGAAATTCAACGGGAAAGAGGTTCTTAAACAGAAACTTCGCACTGGTGAAACACGGATGATCAGTATTCACACCGAAGAAAACCATCCACAGTTCATATCAACCAACCGACACATCATGCAAGGCCTGGTCGACATGACCACTTTGCCTGCCTGGCAGGAATCCGGCAAACGACTGTCAGGCAAATCAAAGGTAGTTGGTGGAGAGACCTATCAAGTGGTAATTGCTTTAAACGGTTATCAACCATTAATTTGTAAGGCGAAAAATGCCAAAACCAAAATTGAAATTGTCAAAAAAGAACCTGGTATAGCCCTGCTTTCCCTTTCTGCCGAAAAAAATGAGGAGGTGGAGTGGAGTGTTGTATTTAAAAAATAATAATAATCTGAGCAAGTCCGAGCCCGACTTCTTCATGACCTGAACAAGTCGGACCCGGACTCTCAAGACAGTTGATGATACCCGGAGAGCAAGGTATTCGTTGTTCTTTAAAACTTCACAATGGTGAAATTAATTGGTAGTTCACCATTATTCCCGAGTGAAGCAATAGATTTCATCTCAGTTTGTGAGAAATTTCCTGAAATCATACACTTCCCTCCGGTGATTACCGAACGGACTATAGGCGCTGCCAGAACGTGATTATCCATTACTATTGCAATGGCATGGCCAATACTGCGCTTTGTTGCCTCAGCCCATAAATGAATAGCCGGTTCTTTTATACGGATCTCTATGCCATTGATTTTGGAGGAATCACTTTGGCTGCAACGAACATTTTCAATCTCGGATTTAGCCAATATGGGACCTCTTTCACCATTAATCTTTAATGCATAAAGGTATTCATCCGAATCTCCGGCTTTGGAATCCCATAAAAATTTACATTTCTGGTCCAGCGCTAGAGTATTCAAATAACGTTTTACATTCATATCCCCTGCAATTGAAGCGGATCCGATCGCTGCTCCATAGTCAGTTGAATTACTGATATTTAAATAGGCATAAAGTTGAGTGTCTCCATGTAAAAGTTCCATCAGACTTTTCCTGTCGTAAGTCTCGTACAACGCCAATGTTCCCTTTGCAATCACCAGATTTCCGATTGCCTTTAAATCGAGATTCGGGCCAAGGTCTATCTGAATTTGCTTCTTCTCCGGAATTACTGAGACGGTGAACTCATGTGAACTGAATTCCTTTAACCGGGTTGAAATTATTTGGGCAGATTGTGTCAGCTGTGCTTCTGAGGCTGCTTTGTCATTTGCCTGAATGCGTATGGAGTTTCCGGAATTTGCCTTACCGGAAAATCCCTTTATAAAAGTCGTGAAAAAAAGGATGGCAATTATTGAATAGATTATTGTTTTCATTTTTGTAAAAATTTTAAGTTAATAGTATTGTTCTTCTTTTGATTAGGAAAGAAGGAAAATTAAGGATCCCACTAAAATAAAAGGGGCTTTAACCTAAAATCGGAAAATCCTGGCTGTCTGTTGGAACAGGTTGATAACAAAACCTGTCAGGGAGTGAAGGTTTTATCAATTGTTCAGCTTTTTGACGTGAAATAAATTGCTGATTTGTTTTCCGATTATCAGCAATTACTTTATTGGCTTCACTAAAAAGGGTAATATTTTCATTATATACGATGTGCAAACAGCTACTCTGAGCAGATGGCATCGGGATTGCATCAATAACAACAGCCTTTGAGTGATTTAAACTGAACTCAGAATTTAAGGCATAATGATAGGAACAGGAGGTTTGGAGGAGTGGTTTACCGGGAAGAAATGATATAAGAAAGAGGAAGAGAACTGAGGTTAGTATAGTTCCCAAAAAGTTTCCCTTATCTTCCTTTTGATCAATCATACATCAAAGCTATACAATTTTATCAAGAAATAATCTATACTTCACGTATATAGTGGCAAATATTTTTGCGCCTGGGATGTTATGATTTTAAACCAAAAATTTCGTGGTTAGATAGGTTATGCTGGTTTTAATCGAGTCAAACGGCTTTCCATCCAAGGTTGAGTCCTGCTCGACAAACATATATTCAAGCCCCGCAATAGTTCGTGCAGCCAGAATTTCATCAAAATCGATCTTTCCCGTGCCAACAGGGGCAAAGTCATCCGTAGAAGGATTGTAAAATGGAGCTTCAATAGTCATCATATCCTTCATATGAAAAAGCCGGAAACGTCCCGGGTATTTTTTAAACATCTCAACCGGGTTTTGTCCAGCCTTGGTGGCCCAGAAAAGATCGATTTCCATTGTAACAAGATCCTTATCGAGTTCAGCCATAAGGATATCATAATATGGAATCTTCCCTTCAATGGTCTCAAATTCAAAATTATGGTTATGATATCCAAATTGAATTCCACATTCTTTCATAATTTGGCCCGCATGGTTCCAGTTGGCTGTCAGCCTTTTATAACTTTCAAGAGTTGCGCGCTCTTCTTCAAATACCCAGGGTTGGATACAGTACCTG
Organism: uncultured Bacteroidia bacterium; assembly: GCA_903859795.1. Classification (GTDB taxonomy): domain Bacteria; phylum Bacteroidota; class Bacteroidia; order Bacteroidales; family Prolixibacteraceae; genus JAAFHB01. Next base: position 239 of record CAIOOC010000477.1, on the reverse strand, counting down.
ACCCCCAGCTTCGCATGATCCTCAGCAATTTTTCTGAGAGTATTTGCGTTCATTGTAGATGCGATCAGAACATGACTGCTCAGGATTTCCATTCCAAGATCAATTACAACCTTGTACATTAATTACTGATTTGATTATAACTCCAAGACCTGCAAGTTTTCCAACTTTTTCCCCTTTTTTTATTTTTTTATCAATTTCCTTTGCACAATCAATAGCATTTTCATTCAAGTGTAACACAG
>CAIOOC010000476.1 GCA_903859795.1 uncultured Bacteroidia bacterium | reverse complement strand
GCTTTCAGGGAGAACAGCTTTACTTCCTGTATCGTTGAGGTTGAAAAAGGGTAGAAGGTAATTGCCACAGGGCCCTATGCGGTCGTTCGCCATCCGATGTATTCCGGGATTATTTTAATGTATTTGTTCACTCCAATTGCATTATGTTCCTGGTTGGCCGTTCTGATTTTCGGCTTTAACCCGGTGGTCCTTATTTTGAGAATATTTAATGAGGAGGAGTTGCTGAAAAAGGATCTGACGGGGTAAAAGGAATATTGCCAAAAAGTTCGTTATCGGTTAATACCTTATGTTTGGTAATAGACTTTACCCCTTAGATAATTGTTTTAAATCCGTAAGGTGAAAAAAAATCATTTCGCCACCAAAACACCAAGACTCCAAATAGGCACCAAAGTTTTGGTGGCATTTTGTGATTTGGTGGCATTTTTTTGATTTTGCACCTTTAAGAAGTGAGATAATTATGGAAATATGACATAAGATCATTCTTAAAACTTAAGGCTCATTTTCTTCAATTTGCCAAACCATTTCAATTAAGATTTGTTCTATTGAGTATGAACAAACAAAACAGATTATCCCTCGCAAGCAGTCCTTATCTGAAACAACATGCCGGCAATCCCGTCGATTGGTACGAATGGGGCGAAGAGGCTTTAAACAGAGCCAAAGCGGAAAACAAACCGTTGATTATCAGTATTGGCTATGCAGCCTGTCACTGGTGCCATGTGATGGCTCATGAGTCGTTCTCTGATGAGACGATCGCTAAGATTATGAATTCACATTTTATCTGCATTAAAATTGACAGGGAGGAGCGTCCCGATATCGACCGGATTTATATGGAGGCAGTTCAACTTCTGACCGGCCGTGGAGGTTGGCCGCTAAATGCTTTTGCACTACCCGATGGACGCCCATTTCATGCCGGTACTTACTTCCCTCCGGAACAATGGACAGATGCTTTGAACCAGCTTAACCATCTTTATCAAAACTCATATCCCAGGATTTTGCAGGCCGCTGAGGCGCTTACCCAGGGTATTTGTGCCGACTCATTGTCTGAAATTGCTAATCCGCAGCCATTTACAAGGGATGAATACACAGAGGCATTCAATAGTCAGATTCGGACAATAGATTTTAATTTAGGAGGGTACAAAGGTGCACCAAAATTTATGTTGCCCATTGGCTTTGAGTTTCTGCTTCAATATCACTATTTAACAGGGAATCAGCAGTCACTCGATGCAGTTACTATAAGTCTCGATGCTATGGCCAGGGGTGGAATTTATGATCAGATAGGTGGAGGTTTTGCACGCTATTCAACCGACGAATTTTGGAAGGTTCCCCATTTTGAAAAGATGCTTTACGACAACGCACAGCTCGTCTCGCTTTATTCACATGCTTATCAGATCACTAAAAAGCCTTTATATTCTGAAATTGTAGAGCAAACGATTGCTTTTGCCGAACGGGAGTTGCGCCACCCCGAAGGGGGGTTCTACGCCTCAATAGATGCAGACAGTGAGCATGAGGAAGGGAAGTTTTATGTCTGGACAAAGGAGGAATTGGAAGCTGTTTTGGATCCGGAGATTTTGGCTATGATACTTGATTTTTACCAGATTACTGCCCCGGGGAATTGGGAAGATGGCAAAAATATTCTTCAATATAAATCAGATAAAGAGTCATTTGCTAAGAGGCAAGGGATGTCAGTCTCTGAATTCAACCTGCTTATTAACTGCTCAAATCAGGCTTTACTTAAAAGACGGAACCTGAGGATCCGCCCCACAACAGATGATAAAATCCTGACCTCCTGGAATGCACTGATGTTATCTGGATATGTTAGCGCCTATAAAGCATTTGGAAATGAACTTTACCTTGAAGAGGCGAAACAAACTGCCTATTTCCTCGAGAGATATATGATCACAAATGAGGGAGTACTTTACCGCGTATTTAAGGATGCCAAAGTAAGTGTTCAAGGATTTCTTGATGATTACTCCTTGTTGGCAGAAGCACTGATTAGTCTTTACGAGGTGACATTTGATATCCACTGGATGAACCTGAGCCAACTTCTTACAACGCACGTATGGAACCATTTCAGAGATACTGAGCACAACCTGTTTTTCTACACTTCTGATCTTTCCGAGCCTCTAATTGCCAGGAAACACGAAACCTCCGACAATGTTATTGCGGCATCCAACTCAGTGGTGGCATATGTCTTATTTAAACTGGGCACCCTAACGATGAACTCAGAATATACAAAAATGGCAACATTAATGACAATCAATTTCAGAAATGAAATCATTAACCATGGAGCCTATTATGCAAATTGGGGTATGCTATTAGGGAAACTAATTCACCCGGTAAACGAAATTGCTATACTTGGCGAAGAAACCCAAGAGATTTCAAATGAGATGCATCGAAATTTTCTCCCTACCTCACTCTTTGCTGGTGGAATGTCAGAAAATCTGCCGGTATTGCAACAACGGCTTGTCAACAACAAAACGGTGATTTATGTTTGTCAGGACAAAGTTTGTAATCTTCCTGTCGATTCCGTCGCAGAAGCGTTGAAGCTAATTAAGAGGACTACTTTAGAATAGAAAATTATTACGGATACAAAAAAAATACCACCATATTCAAATTGAAAATGGTGGTAATTAAATGGATTCTCCCCAGGAGTATTTGAATCATCTTTATCTTTTCTGAACAAAGATCAATTAAGATTTGGGTGTAATAATTCTTGCAGGATTTTCCCTTTAACGACCTGGGTTTTATTTTGCAATTCCAGCTTTAGGTCTTCGTTTGTAATCCCTTTGACATGATCGAAATTTTCGTAAAATCCAGGTAGTGAGAAAGTTTCCGTAACTTTCCCTCCAAAATAAGGAAGAGTCTTTTTGGCCATCTCCAAAACTGTTGCTCCACCTCTGCCCCCGGGAGAGGCAGCCATAAGAAGCATCGGTTTGTTTCCAAAGGCCTTTCGGTTTGGCATGCGTGATATCCAGTCAAATATATTTTTGAAGGCTACCGAATATGACCCGTTGTGTTCGGCAAGTGATATGATCAGCAAATCACTTTCATCAATTTTTCCGGCAAATTCCAAAGCCAATTGATGTATCCCGTTTCTTGCGACTCTATCTGAACTAAACAACGGCATTTCATAATCATTTAAATCTAAAATCTCAATGATATCTCCTTTAAAAAATGTTGTGGTGTATTCCACTAAATCTTTATTGATAGATTTGGAACTGTTGCTACCTGCAAATGCTAATATTTTCATTTTTTTAATTGTTGATTTTATATTGTGACAAAAATAACTATTTTTGCTATCCAATAGTAATCAGTTACCTTTATTAAACTAGTTACCTTCGAGTAACTTAATTTTGAAATAGTATGGAACGAACAAGTGGGAAGGAGGCATGCCAGGTAAAATTAAGGGCATCACGTGATGCACTGGAAGTAATTCAGGGTAAATGGAGAATTCCAATAATTGTTTCTTTACTTTATGGTAATAAACGATTTGGTGAGATCAGGAAGGATATTTCAGATATCTCTCCCAAGATGTTGTCGCAGGAATTAAAAGAATTGGAGATGAATAAATTGATCTCCAGGACACTTTATGATTCCATGCCGGTTACGGTAGAGTATGCCTTAACTCCGTTGGGACAGTCTTTGGATAAATTATTACAGGAACTTTTGACGTGGGGAACCCATTTCCGTCAGGAAATGACAGGAAAAGAGGAGAAATTAACTGAGTTGGTTGAGCATAATTAATTCATCATCCCAATACTTCCTTAGCTTTAACCATATCGATCTCCTTTTCCGATTTTGCGATCACGATGGTGGCTATGGCATTGCCAATAAGATTGGTTATTGCACGCGCTTCACTCATAAACCGGTCTATTCCCAGGATCAGTGCTATAGCTGCTACCGGAATATTTCCAACGATGGGCAGCACTGCAGCCAGCGTGATAAATCCGCTTCCGGTAACCCCTGCTGCCCCTTTTGAGGCGAGCATCAGAATAAGCAGTAGCGATAATTGGTGTGATAATTCCAGCGGGGTGTTAGTTGCCTGAGCCAGGAATACAGCAGCCATTGTCAGATATATAGAAGTTCCGTCAAGGTTGAAGGAGTAACCCGTCGGGACAACCAATCCCACCACAGGTTCAGAGCATCCCATCCTCCGCAGCTTATCCATCAGGCTCGGCAATGCTGCTTCGGATGATGAAGTACCTACAACAATCAGGATCTCCTCTTTGATATACTTAAGAAATTTCCAAAGTCCAAAACCAGTAAATCTGATGATACTGCCAAGGATGAAAACTATAAATAGCAGACAAGTCAGGTAAAATGACCCCATTAATTGTCCCAGTGAAACGAGTGATCCGAGACCATATTTCCCGATCGTAAAGCTCATAGCCCCTAAAGCTCCTAATGGTGCCGCCCTCATAATTATCCGGATAATTGCGAAAAGTGCCTCCTCGATCGACTTGATTGCACCCAACAATGGTTTAGCCTTTGGACCAATCTTCGACATTGCAAACCCGAGGAGGATGGAGAAAAATAAGACCTGAAGGATGTTCCCGTTAGATAAGGCGTTAATAATATTGTCGGGGATAATATTGAGAATAAATTCCTGTACTCCGACACTCTTGCTTTGATTCATATACCCCTCAACGGCCTTCATATCCAGGGATCCCGGGTCAATGTTCATCCCCACTCCGGGCTTGAGAATGTTGATAACCAACAGGCCAATCATCAATGCAAAAGTGGATACGATCTCAAAATAGATGATAGTTTTAACACCTACCCGACCCACCTTCTTCGTATTTTCCATTCCTGCAATACCGTTGACTATAGTGCAAAAG
>CAIOOC010000475.1 GCA_903859795.1 uncultured Bacteroidia bacterium | reverse complement strand
TATTTAAATTTTCACCTCAATAGTTCCATAATTAAAGAATACTAAAAGTCAAAAGAAGTTTCAAATTAATAGACTGATACAAATTAAATTCTCCTTAGGTTATCTGCAGTTATCTGAAATTTGAAATGATTAATAAACCTTCATCTCGTCAATCATTTCCCTTATCCTTCGCGCTTCGAAAGGAGAAAAGCCATTCAAGGACAAGACATTTCCACCGCGAATCAAAAGTGTAATCTCACAAAGATAGAAATATTCGGTCCGGGTATTCAGCGTGACAGCTGAAATATTGAGTGCCAAAATTGTTACTGTTTTTGAACCTATTAACTTTGGTCGATGAAGAGTTACACTTCTTAACTGATCATCGATTTCGATCGTTGTTTGAAAAAAATGGTTTCCTTTAGAAAAATGAGATGGTTCAAAGCGATGGATCATGAACATAATCTTTAAGTTCAAGTGCAACAAGATCATAATCCAGGACACTTTTCTTTTTGTTGTGGAAAGATGCGTCTTTTAGGCCTCCTGGTAATGGATAAGCAAATACAGGTTTTATCTGCCTGTTCAGAATTTTAAGATTGTCAGGAATTAGGGTAATATCTTTTAATTCAACAATAAATGAAGAAAATGTTGAATTATCGTCAGTATAAAATGGACCATTCATCCCTATTAAGTCATTGTTAAGTAAATTGTCATAGATTTTTTTATAGACAATTCTCTTTTTGTGAATTTCATTTAAATAAGCCTCAAAATTTTCTTCAAGGTGTACAATTCCCAGAGGGTTCATTCTAAAATTATGCGTGAAAAGATTTTTTGAAAATCCTTCAGCAATATGACGGTAAGGATGTTCAGTGTACAAAACCATTTTTTTGTACCAAAACTCGTTATCAGTTAGAATTGCGCCACCTTCTCCACCATAAAATGGTTTTTGCGGGCCAAAACTCGTTATTACGATATCTGCTAACGATCCCGTTGGCTCTCCTTCAAAATTAATTGATGACGCAGATGAGGATGCATCATGGATATAAATGCATCGGTTTTTTTTGCAATATTCCCGAAATCCGGACTGAAGGTTTTGTGCTATTCCAAATGAATCAACGATAAACATGACGTCAAATTTTGTTTTATCGTCAAACCCATTTTCAAAAGCATAACAATAATGTCCAAAGAACAACTTATTCTTTCTATTAAGAAAAGGAACCAGCATTCCAGGCCATTGATAGGAAGATGTGTAAATTCGCTTTCCGGTTATTTTAAGGCACTGGCAGGTTACCTCCAACGCTGCAGTCGCACTACAGGTAAGAATGCAATATTTTTTTTGAAACATCTCTTTTAAGCGGTTTTCGAGCAAATAGGTTGCACCAGCACCATGCAAGTGCAACTCCCTTTCAAATTGATCTTCAAACATTGGCATAGGGTTTTAATTCGTTTAATTTGTGATTTAGTTTAAACTGATCGATGTAGAAATGATCATCAAGCACTTCCTTGAGGTGTGCAGGATAGGGAAAATACGGATCGGGTGCATTTGCAGAATTATCCCAGAAAGGTAAAAAGGAGGCGCTCTTGCTGTTTTTAACGGCCATCAGATCGGCGTAAATATAACTCTCACGGGCCGTATCGGGAATCACTGCTGATGCAGAATGGGTTATCACCGCCTCACCTAAATCGGCACTCAGGATAAGTTGACTTGCAACCAGACTTTCACGGATTTCGCGAATAGAAGCTCCAGAATCGAAAAATCGCCATGCAGCAATTTTCAGTGCATCTTGATTCATACTGAAATTTGAATCAAGCCCTTTACATACATGCGTGAGAATCTCAGGCATATCTTCGCGAAGCGGACTTAATACAGGAATGATTGAAAAACGACTGCGCATTGCATCGGATATGGCTCCCGGTCGGTTTGTTGTCCCAATAAACATTGCCTTCCCAGCCAGGCTTTCATCAGAAAAGAATGAAAGAAATTTGGCCGATAATGCATTTGATACACCTGAGTCCATATTTTGTTGATTTCTGTCAAAATTGAAGAGACTGTCAATTTCGTCAATAATATATATACCACCCATTTCCCGGGCAAGATTTAACAGTACATCCAACCGACGTTCCGATTCACCAACAAGACTGTTCTTAACGCTATTTACCATAAAGGCTTGCATTCCGGATCGCTGAGCTACATATGTTGCAAGAGCCGTTTTACCGGTACTTGGCGCACCAGCAAGAATCACATTGCGTAAAGTTTTTCGCCCCATTTTCAAATCTTCGGCTACTTTATCCAAAATATGCAATACAGGTTCAATGGTTCGGCCAGCAAGGCGGTTCACTACGCGAGTTGTATCAACAGGGGAAAGCGTCCCCTCGCTTTGTCTAAGAATATCATTTTTATTCTCCTCATTTAGTAGCAATGGCGTTATTTCACTTCCATATTTTGAGGATGCATAAAAGATTTTTTCGACACTTCTATTCAACATATTCCTAGACATTGCAACCAATTCTTCATCAGTCAATATGGTTTTATATGATGCATATTTAATTTTCAAGGAGCGCAGCAATAATTGTCTTTCTTCAGAATCTGCAGAAGGTATTCGCACCACGGGAACCTGATTGCGCAGGAGTTGGTTGACGGAGCATTCACGTTCTTCCTTCAGCAGAATCAGACATTCAGATTTTCGCAGTGCCAGTGAATTGATCAGCTCATGAACTAGCTCTAAACTTACTTTTTGTAGAACCGAAGGTTTTTGATCTTCAGGGAAGAGGTGTTCAGGGAAATTAAACCCAATAATAAACCGATAGGTCTTACCGTCACTCAAGAGAATTGAAGCTCCTTCACGGATGAGGGTAAGGATTCCTCTTGTAAAGGCGACAAATTCCTCATCTGGTTTTGAGTTATTCTGGTTATTCAGTACACCTAAATGGTTAAGATGGTTGTTAATATGATCGGCGTCCTTCTTCAGGTACCCGGAAAGGTCAGCTGTAATGCCTGAAGCAAACCCATAGGAAATATAGATGTACCCTTCTTTCCGTGCATCATTTTGGAATGCTATCATACCCGGTTGAATCCGTATTGTCTCATTTTCTTCAACCGGAAAGATGTCGTTTTTGCGGCTTCCCTGAAGCAATACCACATTTTGGCCCCTTTGCCTGTGAGGAGCTATTACCTGTTCGAAAAAATTTGAGTGACTCATGGGATTATTGTTTTAAGTTGATTTGGTTGATTTGGCACTGATTACATTGATTATTCTCGGCCAAATCCAATCTTCGGATCTGATTCTTAATGCTCGCAGTTTTGGAGAATCGAGTATATTCTAGGCCATTCTTTTTGAATGCGGCATTGATTGCGGCATTCAATGAATCACATTCCGATTCGGGGATTCCAGATTGAATTCTTACAAGATCGACCTTACCGAGTGAATCTTCAGTAATTTCGGTTCTCAAAGATTGTCCTTTATCGTTTTTTGCAATGATTACAGGTGTTGATCCAATCGCCTTCACCGTAATCAACGGAAAGCCCACTTCACTCATCACCTGCTTAACGGTTTGCGAAATAGCCTCTTTATAAGCTGGGGCTTGCTCTTTGAGACAGATCTCATTGATTTGAATACAGGCATTTTTAATCTCTGCAATTGAACCCGCAACCTGAATTTGGCTAATCTGTGTCACAATACGATTAGCCGCTTCAAAATTGGAGATACTTACCTGTTTTAGAGCACGATAAGTCGTTTCTGTCGCTTTGTTCCTCACATCGTTTAAAGTCTGACTCTTCGGAAGCTTCGCGATGGAGGAAAAGGCTAGGTTAATTAAATGAGGAGCCATCAACACGACGGAGGGTTCAAGGGTCGTTTCGTGAACCTTAGGGAGTAATAATCCCTTGGCTTGAATTATTGAGATACTTCTTAATGGTGTTAAGCGAACTTGTTTTACACTTGTGATTTCCTGGTTTTCTTTAATTCCTGACATGGTTTTTAGTTTTAGTATTATAATTCATTTTCACTTTCTGGTGATTGGAATACTGAAGCATTATTGTTAATTGCCGTTGAAGCATTAGAGTTCGTCTCCGGTAGTGTATTGTTTGATTCATTTAGGCCGGGAGTTGCTATTAGATCCCCATTCCCGATTTGTCGGTTTGCGGATGGAACGGTAAACGTGGCCGTTGATGAAAACGGACCATGCACTGATAATA
>CAIOOC010000474.1 GCA_903859795.1 uncultured Bacteroidia bacterium | reverse complement strand
GCAGCTGTGGTGATCACCGCGCAGCCAGGCATGCCAACTGCACCGATTATCGGCACGATCACCCAGCCCACATGTGCCGTTGCCACGGGAAGTGTAGCATTAAGCGGCTTACCCGCCACTGGTACCTGGACGATCAACCCTGGAGCTGTTACCGGAACCGGCACGACAGTGACTATTACCGGTCTTGTTCCGGGAACGTATAACTTCACTGTGACCAATGTTGCAGGATGTGCCTCAGGGATATCAGCTAATGTATTGATAAATGCAAAACCAGATTGTAATCCTGTTGCAGTAAATGATTCAATAACCTCGCCTCAGGATACCGAACTGAAAGTAAATGTAACATCCAACGATTTCGAGCCAGGTGGAACTATTGATGTAACTACTGTTGATTTAGATCCTTCCACTCCGGGGATACAAAAACAACTTATTGTACCTGGACAAGGAACATATTCCGTTGATAATTCGGGGGCAGTAACAGTTACACCAGTGTGGGGTTACTGTGGAACTTTAACTCCTATAGGTTACACTGTCAATGGAAAATCAGGTAAAATTTCAAATGTTGCTACAATTAACATCTTGTTAATCTGTGTAAATCACCCACCTTTTATAGATCTTCCGGATGTTCATACTGCAGGGAATACACCTGTAACCATCTGTTCGCCAATCAAAGATCCGGATGTTGGAGACATATTCACTGCCTCTATTTGTCATGATCCCCAAAATGGAACTGTTAGTGCTCCAAAGATTTCGCAAAATGGGAAAAATGTATGCATCACTTACACACCAGTAAATAACTTTGATGGGAAGGATAGTATTTGTGTAACGGTTTGTGATCAGAGAGGGCTTTGCAGTAGTTCTACCTCTGTAATCACAGTGACAATTCTTATTCTTACACCAACTTCAACAGCAGTTACCTGTCAAGGCAGCGGAGATGGAAGAATCGAACTTTTAGTCTCGGGAGGAAGTGCACCATATACTTTTGAATGGAGTGGTCCAGCTAATTATAAAGCTACGACACAATCCATTTCAGGTCTAATTGGAGGTACTTATCTGGTAAAAGTCACTGATACGTATGGAATTTTCAGTAGTACTCCTGTTACTGTAAATGAATCAGTCTCTTCACTAAATCTGTCAGCTTTACCTACCGCAGCAACACGTAAACTGAGCGTTGATGGTACCGTTATCCTTGGATATACTGCTGGATCAATTAACCTTACTGTAACCGGTGGGACTGCGCCATTCAGCTACGCATGGACAGGTCCTGAAAATTTTATTGCAAATACTGAAGATCTGACTGATCTTATCCCTGGAAGCTACGTGGTTGTCGTAACTGATAACTATGATTGTTCCAAATCAATGTCCACAACAGTTGATCTGCAAGTCGTTCTTTCAGAAGATGAGAATTGTCCTTTATTCATTCCTAACGTGTTTACACCTAATGCGGATGGTGTTCATGACTATTTCGAGATAAGCTGCCTGTATAATTATACAAACGTCGAAATTGAAATATTTAACCGCAACGGTAATTTACTATTCAAAAAAGACCACTATGGTAACATCGACTATTGGGGAAGTAAGGAGAAAGCGTTCTGGAATGGTAGATCTGAGAATAATTTGAATTTTATGGGTAGTGAATTACCTGCAGGCACTTACTACTACATCCTTAATTTGGGTAATGGAAAGGTACACACAGGCTTTGTCTTCCTTGCCAGATAACTTAATTGTTTATTAAGAAAATACTCTTTGTAAATTAGGTAAAATCATGAAAACGGCCAATATGAAAATCCTGGATAAAATAAAAAAAACTTTGCTGGTAACGATATTATTATGTGTTCCAATATTTGTCATTGGCCAGCAGGATCCAATTTATTCACAGTATATTTTTAATATGCAAACAGTTAATCCTGCTTACGTGGGAAGTTGGCAAACAATGGGTTTTACTGCCTTGGACAGGGAACAATGGGTTGGAATCACCGGCCATCCCACAACTCAGACATTTTCATTTCAAACACCGGTAATTTCACAGAATGTTGGAATTGGATTCGATTTTTTGGTTGACAAATTAGGACCGGAGCGCCGAGTAATCGTTAATCTGAACTATTCTTATCGTATTAAGCTGAATGATCGTACTTCTCTGCGTTTCGGGATAAAAGGAGGATTCACAAATTATAATAACAATCTGAACGCCCTGCAGCCCTTTCCTGATAACCTTCCCGATCCTGTATTATTTGGAGTTGTAGAGAATAAGTTTATGCCAAATGCCGGCACAGGACTCTTTCTCTCTTCACCACGATACTATTTGAGTTTTTCGGTACCACGTCTTTTCCAAAATAGCTTCAAAGGAAATTCCGTAAATTTCTCCAAGATGTCTGAAGCACGAGAGTATTACCTGCTGGGTGGAATTGTATTTGATATTTCGGACAAGGTCAAATTCAAGCCTACTTTTATGGCCAAAGCTTCGGTAGGCACACCCTTTCAATACGACATTTCAGCCAATATTTTATTAGCTGAAAAATTCTGGATAGGAGGAATTTACCGGTCAGGAGATGCAGTTGGTGCAGTAGCACAATGGATTGTCAATAGCAGACTCCGGATTGGATATGCTTATGATTTTACCTTAACTGACTTGAAATATTATCATTATGGCACCCATGAGTTGATGATCTCTTATGAGATTGCATTTGTAAAGAGAAGATATGCATCTCCACGTTATTTCTAAAATTAACCGTATAAAATCAAAATATCCATGAAACAGCTATTGATTCTCGTCATGATTCTTTTCTCTGCTTTTGCAGCTAAAGCACAGAATACCCAAATGGATTTATTTGACCAGTCAACGGTAAAGATGTCCGAGATTAAGACCAACACAATCCGGAGTGATTTTGGACCTGCTGTAATTGATAATTTTATTTATTTCACGTCGTTTCGGGATGAAGTTATCAATAAATCAGATAAGGAGTTGATTGAAAAAGAATTTTATGATCTATACAAAGCCGGTATTGACGATTCCGGTAATGTTACAGGCAACCGTCAGGCTATCGCTGAGTTTATAACCCGATTTCATGATGGTCCGGTATCATGGTGCGCCAAAACCGGAGAGTTATTTATAACACAATCAAATTATGTAGATCCGGATGTAGTTTATAAACCCTTTAGAAATGAGAATATTAAGCTTCGCATTGTAATTTATAAACGGCAAAGTGGGATTTGGACCGAAACAGGGGAGTTTCCTTTCAATAATCCCAAATTTTCAGTTGGGCACCCTGCAATCAATCAGTCTGGTGATACATTGATTTTTGCAAGCGATAAGCCTGGTGGATTTGGAGCCACAGATCTCTATTTCTCGGTTCGTAAGAATTTGACATGGAGCGAGCCTGTAAATCTTGGGCCAAGTGTAAATACAACTGGAAAGGAGGAGTTTCCTTTTATTACCGGCGAAGGATATGCTGGAAGATATTTGATTTTTGCTTCAACCGGGCACAATAGCGCAGGCGGATTTGACTTGTTTTATAAAAGGCTATATAATCCTGAAAATGAAGTGTCTAGATTTCTTAGCCCAATAAATACAACCTACGACGATTTTTCGATGACATTGCCCGACAACGTCGATTATGGTTATATGACTTCCAACCGTCCTGGAACAGGCAGTGATGATATCTATAAATTTGCTTTTCAGAAATGTCGCAACTATTTGCTTGAACTATATGTTTTTGATACAAAAAGCCGCAGACCAATTCCGGGTGCTGAAGTTGATTTTTGTAAAATTAAAACTGTCAAAACCGGCCCTGATGGAATGGTTACAAACCGTGTTAAGAAAAATTCAGTGTGTATTACTAAAGCCTCAGCCTTTGGATATAAGGATAATCGTAAAATTTTAAATATCACGATTCCAAAATCAGGGACCGTATTAAGAGACACGATTTATCTTGAATTGATTGTAAATGAAAGGATTGTACTAAGAAACATCTATTATGACTATGACAAATGGGATATCCTCCCAGAATCAGGCACAGAACTTGACCGCCTCGTTTCATTAATGAAAGAAAATCCGGGTATGAAGGTCGAATTAAGCTCCCATACTGATGAACGGGGCTCTGTACCTTACAACCAGACATTATCTCAGAAACGAGCCGAGTCTGCAGTAAATTATATTGTTTCAAAGGGTATTGAACCATTAAGAATCAAAGCAATAGGTTATGGGAAATCTCAACTGATTTACAAGAGTACTTCAACTCATAAATGCACTCCAACAGAACATCGTGCAAACAGGCGGACCGAAATATTTATTCCGGGATTCCTGAGAGGTGAGCAAGTAAAACAGGAAAAGGGAGACTACTCAATAGCCAAATAGGGTGGCGCCCTGAAAATGCTCTGTCAATTTTATTTCAGAGTGGATCAGGGCTCAAAAACAATTTCTGAATTATCCCGGCGTGCACGCCATATGCTGACATTTAACTCAAAACCAATCAGCATTATAAGTGCATTAAAGTAGAATGAGAGCATAACTACCACCAGCGTTCCTATTGAACCGTATAACGTGTTGTATTTGCCAAAGTTATTGATGTAATATGAAAATCCTATCATCGTAATTATAGTCAGAATGGTAGCTAAAGTGCCTCCGGCAGATATAAACCTGAACTTGGCTTTGCGGGCCGGCGCCAGGTAAAACAGAAAAGCATAACTAAAAAAGAATAAAGCACATATAATCAGCCACTTACCAGCAATCAGCAGATAAAAGGTCAGATTCGTCTGCATAAAGCCATTTTTGACAAGAAATTTCATCAATATTTGACTTAACGTAATCAACGAGACACTAAAGGTCATTAAAATTGTCAGAATAATAGCAAGAACCAGTGCAACCAGGTGCTGATTGATCCATGACCTGGTTTCAATTGCGTGTATTGTTCCGTTAAAGGCAGTGATCACAGATACTATCCCGTTTGTTGAGAAAAAAAATGCTGCCAGGAATCCGAAAGAGAGCAATCCACCACGAGGTTGGGTAATAATATTCTCAATTGTTCCTTCTATTGCAAGGTATGCATTGTGAGGAAGAAAACTTTGAAGCAGATTTAATAATTGTTGTTGAAAATGGGCAATTGGAATATAAGGAATCAAAGTAAATATGAAGATAATGAAAGGAAATATCGCAAGGATAAAGTTAAATGCAATAGCTGAGGCACGGGTTGATATCGCACCGTCAACAATTCCTTTCCAGAAAAAAACGGCAACATCATAGAGTGGTAAGCCGTCAAAAAATGGTAATTTTATCAGCCTGGCTCTTTGGCTGAACAATTCAATACGTTTAGCGAAAAAGTGTTTAACAGGGGTCCAAATTGACATGAAAAGTGAATTAAAGGTTATTAACTAATCCTTGTCAATTCTTAATTGAACAATCTGAGCAACACCACCTTTTGATTTAAGTAGAAAATAGACCATGAAATTACCACTTCCTGTATGCATTTTACCGATAGCGTAGGAAGAATCATCACCTCCCTGATGCGTAATCTTAAAATCAAACGGTTTATGGTGTATAAAAAAGTCCTTTAAAATTTGCTCGCCCTGGGCCTGAGAACAAACTAATTCCCGATCCAGGACGACTAACTCAATATTATCGTAAAAATGGGAAGCTACGATCTTCGCATCACCAGCTTTAAGTCCGGAAATAATCTGTTGGGGAATCTGACCGTTTGAAACAAACGGATAGAAAATAAACCAAACAACAAAAATCAAGATAAGCCTAAATTTCGGTCTCATTGCCGCTAAAATTATTTATTGATTCCTCCACAAGAACCATGCAAATAAATCAAAGCGATTCGGGAGGAATAGTTTAAACGAATATAAAGATACGGATTTATTGTAATATATGGAAATGATCAAAAAATTGCTTCAAAAAAATTGGATGCCATATTAATCTGACCTAATATTGTAAGCGTGAAACCCTCCTGAATTGTCGTTCGCATAAAAATGAATAAATCAATGAGGGTTCCATCCGAATCAAGTATCTCAATCGTAATAAGTTAATCTCTATTTATTCGGATGAAAATTCTTTTACTAACAATCGGAAATACAGATAAGGCGTATATTAGAGAGGGCATAGATGATTACATTAAAAGACTCTATTATTATATACCATTCGAAACCAAGGTTATACCGGATCTTAAGAATCGCAGTACTCTTTCGGTTGAACTCCAGAAGGAAAAAGAGGGTCAAATGATTCTTAATCAGGTTGTCACCGGGGATATTTTGATTTTGCTTGATGAACGCGGCACAGAATTCTCATCCGTTGAATTCTCTAAATGGATGGAAAAGAAAATGATCGCAGGAACACGTCAGCTCGTCTTTGTGATCGGCGGCCCCTATGGCTTTTCAAAATCAGTGTATGAAAGGTCGGATTTTAAGATCTCGTTATCCCAATTGACTTTTTCGCATCAGATGGTGCGAATGATATTTGTTGAGCAACTCTATCGAGCGATGACTATAATCAAAAATGAACCTTATCACCATGAATAGTGGTTATGAAACAATTCGCAGCCAGAAATATTTATGTCCTCATTGCAATTCCAATATTGACGGTTTTGCTGATCTGCGAGTTGGTCCTTTTTAAGGAGAATAGTCACGAAAAAGAAGCTTCCCGTCTTTTTAAAGTCTTTGAGAAGAAAGAGCACAGACTTGAAACCCTGATGGACTCCCTTGAATTTCAACTTACTAATAATCCTAAGGTACTGGTTGATTGGTCTTTGCTCAGATTTTTTAAATATAACGACGGAGGTCTTGAGATGGCTGTATTTAGCAAAAATGGGTTAATATTCTGGTCATCTTCCTCTATTTCTTTTCCTGCTGATAATTCTGCCGGAAGGAAAACAATAGG
>CAIOOC010000473.1 GCA_903859795.1 uncultured Bacteroidia bacterium | reverse complement strand
GTTTCCCTGTTTGTCTTCAAAAAGGTTCTTCACATAATTATTGCTTATGCTCCCCGAATCTGAAGCTTCATTATAAAAAACCCTGAATTGATGGCCATCATAACGGTTCAACCCATTCTCAGTGCCTACCCAGATAAATCCATGACTATCCTGCATAATACAAAGAGTGTTAAGATCCGACAGCCCCTCTTTCGTACCTATTCGTTCAAAGTTAAGTTGCAGCTTCTGACAAAGGGCCATAAGTGTAATGAACTGAGCAAGAATTAGAAATATGTATTTTTCTTTTCTCATTATTAAATAATAGTCATCAAAAAAGGCTTATAACAATATTTGGAAAGATAATAAGAGTAAATATTTTGGAATGATCTAATCTAATAATTCTTAAAACATATAAAAAATGATAGAAACAAATATCCCTGAAAGTATTAAAACAGTGAAGTTGAAGATCAGGTTTCTTTTGATGTTTTTACTGCTTAGGGAAATAGCATATATCATCTTCAAAAGGTTATTGCTGTTTGTGGCATTGATAATTGCCAATGCGATAATTGATTCGGTTATCCCGTCTTTTTGCTGCAGCAGATTGAGTAAAAACGGATCGATATCTGTGACTCCGACAATATATGCCAGGGAAGTTACTCCGGCGTTTCCATAGGCTCTCATCACAAAGTCAGTGATCAATGCAAATACAACAAACAAAAATCCAAATAGCAGGGCCGTCTTAAATTCAAGTGGATTTTTATGGTTCTCAATGGTGGGAGTATCAGATAAAGATTGAAAAACTGGTTTCTCTCTTTTGTCTGATATTCTGGATAGTCCCACGCAAACTGCAAAAAGGAAGAAAAAAGGAAGGGCCAGGGCAGCAGCTATTGACGGCTTAAAAAGAAATGCAAGGAATAAAATTCTTAGGTACATCATCGCATTTGCCATCATAATCGCTGAAACTGCCTTTACCCCTGCACTACCGTCTTTCTCATATCGAGCAATAATCACGGTAGTTGATGTACTGCTGTATAATCCTCCAAGTATTCCAGTAAGCATGATACCTGAGTCGGGGAAAACAAATTTTTTGAGCAGATAACTAATGTATGAAATCCCTGAAACTACCACCACCGCCAACCATAAATGGTAAGGTGATATGGGAATCTTATCTGAAATCACCTGATCGGGAAGAAGGGGCAATATTACCCCGACAAATGCGATAAACTTGGCGAGTGTAATAAACTCTTCCTGTGATGCTTTCTTTGAGATGGTGATCAGATCGCCTTTAAGTTCTGTAAGTATCAGGATTGCAACAACAAATGACAGGAGAAGCCATACAGGCTGATTGATAACCAAAATTGGCAGACAGTAGGTCAGTAATGCCAAAACTGAACTGGTCAAACCGAAATAACTGTATTGACGGATTTTATGAAAGTATTGAATTCCAAGCAATAATCCCACAATTGCCAATCCTGTAAGAAATGGAATGTATGATATTGGATCTGCAATGAATAATACGTAACCAAACAACCCAATAAAAGTAAATGTCCGGTCAGTTCCAAATAACTGCGCGTCACTCTCAGTTATATGATGCCTTCGTTGCTCAAGACCAATGAGCAATGAAAAGACAACAACCAATATGAACCTTATGAATTCTTCGGGAATAATATTTTGGATTGACATATCTGCTTGGTTGAATAACAAAGATATTCAAAAATTCAGAATTTGCAACTGATTATCAACGACTTTTTGCCAGCCACTGGCCACCAGTCGATAGCAGACAGCTGTAGTTGCCGAATGGAGTCTCGTTAGGAAATTGTAAATCCAAATCTCTTCAAATCGTTCCAAAAACCCGGATATGATTTTGAAATGACCATCGGATCTTCAATGATTATCTCGGGGTAAATCATTGCAGAAATGGCAAAGGCCAAAGCCATTCTGTGATCATGATAGGTCTTAATTACCGGAGGATGATTTTTAATATTCTCATTAAATGTTCCGTCCCAGGCAAGTTCTCCATTTTCCGGTTCTGTAAGCTTAGCGCCAAACTTTGATAATTCCTGCTGCAGTGCAAGGATACGATCGGTCTCTTTAATTTTCAGAGTCAATAGTCCTTTAAAGTGAAAAGGGATTTTTTTACAAACTGAAAGAACGGCAAAGGTTTGTGCGATATCGGGATTTTCGATAAAATCAATTTCAATCTGTTTTGGATTAGATGAGTACCTTTTTGACAGACGCACATGGTTACCCTCCTGAACCGACTGAACGCCGAAATATTTATCGAACCAATCAGCCTGGGATGCATCCCCTTGCAAACTTTTGATACGCAATCCTTTAAGCAGAAGATCACAGTCGTCCGAAAGAGCGGCCAATGCATACCAATATGAAGCTCCAGACCAATCGGCTTCAACTGAGAACTTTACCGGCTTATAGTGCTGTTCTTCAATTTTGATCTCGTTTCCTATCCAGGTATTGTTTATGCCGAATATCTTCATTAACTGCAAAGTAAGATCGATGTATGGTTTGGAGGTGATTTGATTCAATAGCCTTATAGTAAGCCCTTCACGAATAGTTGGAGCGATCATTAACAATGCTGAAATATATTGACTGCTGATACTTCCATCAAGTTCAATTGTTCCACCTTTTAAAGAGGTTCCAAAAATATGAAGAGGGGGAAAACCTTCTTTACCTTTATATTCGATCGAAGCTCCAAGTTTCCTCAAAGCATCAACCAGAATCCCTATTGGCCGTTGCTGCATCCTTTCTGAGCCGGTAAGTGTCCATTCACCAGCAATTTTTGACAAAAATGCAGTTAAAAATCGCATGGCGGTCCCTGCATGTCCAATATCAAAATGATTCGTGTTCGAATTCAGAACTTCCTCAAGAACCCTGGTATCATCACTGTCGGAAAGGTTGTCAATTAAGTAAGGGGAATAGCTCAAAGAATTGATAATCAATATTCTATTACTAATGCTTTTGGATGATGGAAGTGTGATATCTCCCTTGAGTATTTTATCGGCTTTTGAAATGGAATAATACATAACAATTCCTCAACGATTGATATTTTTAAAATAACCCAATGCCTCGAAAATAAGACTTTTATCGCAATTTTGGTTAATGGCTACCTCTCCGATTGCCGGGATAAGCGTAAAATTAACCCTTGTACCTTCATTCTTCTTATCGTGAGTCATCAGATTATAGAGTTGTTCAAACTCACTTTCTTCAATGGTATATTTCCCGTAAGTGCCAATTAGCCAATCTGAAAGATCCGTAATTACTGAAAGTGGAAGCTGACAAACTTTGTATGACAGATAAAGTTCCGCGATCATTCCATAAGCCACTGCGTAACCATGAAGGATTGGGTTGTCGGATTCGAGCGCATAACTTTCGAAGGCATGCCCAATCGTATGACCAAAATTAAGTGCCTTCCGGATATTGCGTTCATAGGGATCCGTGAACACAAACGAATCTTTTATGGCCACAGAGCGGGCAATTATTCCCCGCAGGATATCAAATTCAGGATTACTAAGATCAAAATTGCGAACTTCCTCAAAATGTCCGGGAGAATTAATTAACCCATGTTTGATCATTTCGGCATACCCGGATATCAGATTCGGCTGATCAATTGTCTGAAGGAACCGGGTATCAATCAAAACGCTGACGGGTTGGTTAATAACACCAATCTCATTCTTTAATCCATTGAAGTTGAAACCAGCTTTCCCTCCTACTGAAGCGTCAACCTGTGCCAGAAGAGTTGTAGGGATATTTACAAAATCCATCCCTCTTTTAATTGTAGAGGCAGCAAAACTCCCGAGATCCGTAAGCATTCCACCACCCAGGTTTACGACCAATGATTTGCGGTCAGCCCCGCTCTGGCTTAGAAATAGCCATATCTTCTCGACAGATGAGAGCTTTTTATTCTCTTCACCAGCAGGAATCACTATTTTTTTAAAATTGTTGAATCCTGCTGCTCCGTTGATCAGGTTAATGCAGTGTATATCGCAATTGGTTTCAGTGACAAGAAATATCTTATCCTGCGGATAGCGGGCAAGGATATTTCCCAGTTCATCTTCAATGTTACTGGTAACTATAATCGAATGGTGATAATCAGGATAAATGTTCATTTCAGTATATTTACGGGGCAAAGTTAAAA
The DNA here is from genome assembly GCA_903859795.1 of uncultured Bacteroidia bacterium. Classification (GTDB taxonomy): domain Bacteria; phylum Bacteroidota; class Bacteroidia; order Bacteroidales; family Prolixibacteraceae; genus JAAFHB01. The sequence goes on along the minus strand of CAIOOC010000473.1, from coordinate 22,006 downwards.
TATTTTGCTATCTTGGATTCCAATTATAACAATGTGGTACAATTTAACAGCCAGAAGTATGGATTTTAATAATAGTAAACAGGTAAAGAAACTCAGGTTCATTTTTCTGGTTATCGGGTTAGGCTTGCTTTTAGCAGTTGCTGTACTTATCTTTTTCAATCTGTTTACAGTTGCTGTTTTATCGGCTGGATTCTTCCTCGTGGCAATGTTAATAATTGCTATAATGAATTTCCAATATGTAAGATTTACAATTGACAATGAGAAGATTATTACAAGGTACTATTCCATATTCGCAGTTGACAGGATGTTTCGAATGTTTGAATTTCCTATCGGACAACTTCATAAAGTTGAAGTTCGCACCTATTTGCTTGGATTGAAATGTGAACTAAGGTTTACAGTCAGGGTAAGAAAGGGTTTGGCAGATTATCCGTGGATCAGCCTCTCTGCAATACCATTTCGGTTAAGAACCAAATTAATAAATGCCTTGAATAATCTGGTTCCAAAACAATCGCAGTTATAAATCCTATGTATCTTTTATCCCCAGACTCCAGGAATTTTATCCCCGCATTTTGAACAACATCCTTTAACAAGGTTCATTTGAAGTATGGAATACCCTCTTCGTTCTATGACCAGATCATGACACTTTGGACAGTAGGTATTTTGATCGTCCAGGCCAGGGACATTGCCAATGTAAACAAATTTAATTCCTTCAGAAAGAGCAATCTCCTTCGCCTTGGTAAGAATTCCGATCGGAGTTGCCGATAATTGCGGTAGTTTGTATTCAGGATGAAAGCGGTCAAAATGAAGAGGATAACTTGCCAGACCGTTATTTGCCAGCCAGTTACACATCCTTTTGATCATATCGAGGTCATCGGTCCATCCGGGAACGACCAGGTTTACAATTTCGAGCCACACACCGAGGCCTGCTATTGTTTTGAGTGTGTTTAATACCGGCTGAAGAGTTCCTGCACTCAATTTCAGGTAAATATCATTACTGAACGATTTCAGGTCAACTCTCGCCGCATCGATATATTTACAAAAATTGCGTAACGGTTCTTCATTAATATAGCCTGCTGTAACCAGTACATTTTTAATCCCGTGCTCTCTCGCCAGTTTAGCCGAGTCAAAAGTATACTCGTAAAAAGAAATCGGCTCGGAATAGGTATAAGCTATGGATTGACAATTATTGGCAATTGTTTGTTCAACAAGCTTATCAGGCATTAAATCGTAGTTACGTGTCTCTTTAGGACTAGTTTGTGAGATAGTCCAGTTCTGGCAGTTCATACAGGCTAGGTTACATCCTGCTGTTCCAATTGAGAATGCTCTCGACCCTGGCAGAAAATGGTTAAATGGCTTTTTCTCAATCGGATCTATATTTACAGCGCACGGGTTTCCGTAGGCAATGGAATAGAGCTTACCCTGATGATTTACCCGGTTGTGGCAAAGCCCCGATTCTCCTTCTTTGATAACACATTCATTAGGACAGATCAGGCATTTTGTTCCTCTGGGAGTAGTTGACCAGTATAACCCCTCCTTGCTCCATTTCCAGGGCTTTTCATCAACAGCAGCCGAAAGACTCATCATAGGAGCGACTGTGATTGCACTTGTAGCAACAAAACCCTGTTTCAGAAATTCACGCTTATTCATCTCCTGATTTGACATATTAAATTGAAAGATTAATTTTATTTCAGGACTTTTGTATAGAATTTAGCATCAATTTTTCCTTAAAGTTACGAAAATTCCAAGTAAAATATTTAGAAATCCGATTAAAATTCCTGATGCAACAATTCCTAATTGGGGTACAAGATATATTGTGAGAACAAGTGCCCCGGCAGCTGATCCAAATAAATCGTAACTGTATGTTAATCCGGAAATTTCAGAGTACTTACCTGTCTGAATTAAGCTTGCTTTAGTGAATTGAAACCCGGTAAGACTGCCAGTTATTACGGTGGTAACAATGAATAATGGGTAAACTATTGCCGAAGGAAGATTTTCCATTCCTGCAGAAAAGAGTAAAAGTACGCTTGAGGCTGTAAATATACCAATCAGTAACTGGTTATATTTCAAATATTTCTGATTAGAAAAGAGGTTTATTGATCTTCCCAGGAAAGATCCTGCAGTGAGTCCAAGCATAAACCCGGTAAAAACAAAACCGGACAGCAGATAGATATTTCCAAAGTATATCTGCAAGCCAAATAACAGAATTATCTCCATCGCTGCAGCAGAGAACCCAGTGAGAAACATGATTTTGGAAGGAGTTCTACCTGAAAAAAACATAATTATCGCTAATATGGTTGTCAGGACCAGTAGCCAGATATATTTCTCTTTTGAATAACTAAGCCAATATGCCAATTCCTGCTGGTATAACACCGGTTTTAAATTTTGGTTGATTTTGGATGATGGATTTAATGATGAAAGAATCATCTCACCTCGTCTTTTGAGTAAAGAGTCGTCAAAATAATCCTGATTGACATAGCGGGTTTTGATCCCCTCAACCTGAATATTCCTTGTAATATTGTAATTAACGGCAAAGTCAGAGGCGAGGAAATAGTTTTTCTCTCCCGGTATGATAATTACATTGTGGAATACTTTTTTCAACGTCGATACAACGGTTGAATTTAGCTCAATTGCCTCGTTATTCATATAATTTGTCTGGGATGGCAACCCAAAGGATAGAATGGCATCCTGTGTAAGTTTTTCCTTTAGATGAGTAAAAAATTCGAGTGTAAAAAATCGATTGGATTGCAGAGTTGAAGGAGCAGGCAGATTTAATATGACAACATCGTAGGTCTTTGTTGAGCGTCGTATAAACCGTAATGGATCTGATTGGTATATGGTAACACCATTTGTTGTGATTTTGGGAATCGAATCTTTCAACAACGCCATTAACCATTTATTGTCTTCTACATAGTCAACAGATAGCAGCTCATATTTCTTTAGCTCGGCAATTTGCGCTGAAAGGTCGCCTGATACCAGCAAAACATTGGAAGGACCATGATGCTGAATCATTGGAAAATGTACAGCCTCCTCACTCTGCATAAAATTTTCGGAGTCAAATTGAAGAATGTTGTTGTTGTAAACACTCCACAAATTTTCGCGTCTTGAAATCACAATATTGCCGTAAGGAGAATCTTTTGATACTACAACCTCCTGATTCGGGTAGACCCATTTCCTAATTCGGTTTTCAGGTTGAAAGAAAAGTACTGAAAAAGCCAAAACAGCTGTTATTAATGCCCCTTTGCCAACTCTTATCAATCCATTTTTCGAGCATAGGTAAAAAAGAGAAAGACCATTTAAAATTGCCATGACCAACAGACTCTCAACAGATGAAAATAAAAAGATAAAGATCAGCCCGCTGAGCAGTCCTCCGGCAATACTTCCAGCTGACTCAAATCCATATACCGCCCCGATCTCATTTCTCATCCTTATCTCAGAATAACTCCTTGATATATATGTAAAAAGAAAGCCACTCAGAAAACAGAACGGAATCAGAAGGAATAATGAAGCAATAAACATTTGAAATACATCAATCATTGCTCCGATTGGAAATATTCTGTTTTTCAGATAATTAATCAGGAAAGTAGTAATCAAAGGCAAAACCGAAAGGATAAGGAGTCCTGTCAAAATTACCTCCGAATCTTTGCTAATGTTTAACTGATGTTTGCCTAAGATGGCGCCGGTTCCTGTTAATACCATCCAATTGGCAAGTACCAGGCCGACAACCAGCTCATTTCCATTGAATACCGACAGAAACTCGCGTAGTAAAATTACCTGGGCAATCATGGATGTACCACCTAAAATAAAAGCTGATATCTTTAAGCATGATAGACTCAAATCGCCCTCGGGGAAAGTGGTTTGGGAAGATTTGTTACTTTTTTCACTTTTAAATAGGCGCAGGTAATATTTTAGATGCCACCAGAAATGAAATAGGCCAATGACCACCATCGCAATGCCAAAATCAACGTGATAACCCAGAATTTCATCATAAAAAGGAATATCAAGTTTGTAGTTGATCTTTACCACCATTAAAAGACCGATCAATCCTGCAGACATAAATGTAATCAGCAATAAAAGGTTCCAAAACTTCCGGTGGTTCGGTTTGCTTAACAGCCCTAACCTGACAAGAGCAACTGATAATGAATAAAACAATATTGTCAGGAAGCTAATGGTGAAAAGGGGGTAGGCGGTCTTCATGGCAGGGTCATCTGAAGAGGATGGGGTTTTTTTAGTTTCTATGGTTTCAATTGTTCTTGTGGGTTCTTTGGTTCCAATTGTTTCTGTGGTTTGGCGGATTTGAATTTATTACCTTTTAATTCTGAGGTTTTTAAGTATTGTATTTGTTTTGAGACTTTGCGTCCCAGGGTGATGGTTTTTTGTGATATACGTTCTAAATGTTCAAAACTAAGGTAGCTCTGATCAAAGGCGCGATAAAGTTGAGACCGGCGTTCGCCGAAGGACCCCTTAGAGATTGATAAGAATTGTCTTAATTCCCTATTTCCATCTCTTTCAAAACCTTCGGCAATATCATCCATTATAGATCCGATTGAGTTTCTAATCTGATCCTTTAAACCAAAATCTTTGGAAAAGGATTCACACAGTGTTAATTGAAAAACATCTTTGCACAGTTCTCCTGCTAGTTTCCAAACTTCCAGACCCTCAAATTTATTCACTGTACTCATAACCTGTTCTTTATATCAGCCATAATCTTGCCTAACCCCAATAATAGAAACAACAGGAACATTAGAAACTACCTAACTAATCCCCCTCTCCAAAAACCATTGCCTCGTAGGTATATAGTTCAGCGGTTTTCCATTCATCCCACCCAATACCGGCTTTATCCCGGGCACAATGTCCAAGAAATTCTTCCTTTGTCCAGCCTGTTTGGGTGGCGACTTGCGGTAGGAAAGTCCCAGATGAATTCCCTTTTCTTATATAGATGCCATGAGTACCAAGGATAAATTCATCTGCTGTTTGGATACGTCTCAACGGAGTTAGCACGGAGATCTCAATTTTCAGCTCTTTGATCTCACTCGCCTGAACCTTGTTAAAGCGACTGTCCTGGGTGGCCGAGGCTATAGCCATTTGCCGGACGACTTTCCAAAGGGGAAGGTTGGCATCGAAATGACCAATACATCCTCTTAAATGGCCGTTTTTAGTCAACGTGACAAATGCACCAGTTTGTGTTTTAAGTACCGGATTAAGTTTAAAAGGACTAACTTCAGGTAATTCTGCTCCCCGGATATAAGCTGAAAGTGATTCACGTGCAAGTGACAGAAGCTCCTTTTTATCATCATGGGTCAGAGAAAATTCGGCGGTCTGATTTTTTGTCTGATGCTGACAAAACGTTATAGCCCAGTATCCAACGACACGGTCAACATCTCCGAAAGAGGAGTTTCCGGAGTTTTTGTACTGAATGAGTTCAACATTGATACCCGGCATTTGCTCTGTCATGTAAAGCAATGTCAGAACAGAGCTCCAACCGCACAGACTGGTTGCTAATCCCGGAATATTTTTCTTTTTATTTGCATCAAGAGTTGCAATCAGGTTTGAAGCTTTATTCGATTGAATTGCAATTGCAGTCGATTGATCTGCCATACAGGCATTATCATAGTTTGGATAATGTGAAAAGTCACTGCTAATTACAAAAAGATTTTTTTCATTAAGGTAAGGTTTAAATATAACCGCAAGTTTTTGGGCAGTTTCCACAGTAGAGGAACCAATGATAACCGGAACAATCCTGATATCGCTTTTCAAATGTTTTTGCAGAAATGGAAGCTGCACTTCAATACTGTGTTCAAACTTGTGAGGATCGGAATCACTGGTCAACAGATCATACTTTTTAACTAGTTGTTTGGCCAATTCAATGTCAACTTTAACCGTACCCAGAGGAGTTTCAAAATTGCCTTCGCAATAGACCGATGCTCCCGGGAAATTTGAGGTGTGACTTGATCCTATAATAAAAATCCTCTCAAATTTACGGGAAGGATCAATCTGATTATACCCCGAAGCTGCAACCCCTCCGCTATAGACATAACCTGCATGTGGGACTACAATAGCAAGTGGATTTCGTTCAGATTTCTTTTGGATAGCATTTGAAAATAGCTGTTGTAATTGAGTTTCCAATTCGTCTTGTTTATCAGTGTAAAACCTCCCTGCGGCGTATGGTTTTCGGTTTTGTGGAGTTTCCTGGGAAAAAACCGAAGCAAAAATAAACACCAGTACCGCGATGTTAAAATGGTTCGCTTGCATGGCTAAAGGTATTATGAGGTATAAAGTTACATTATTTTTAAACAAATATTACTTTTACACAACCCAAATACTTTTCCCGTGAGTCAAAAAGTGCTTCTGATAACGCCACCATTTACCCAGTTGAATACTCCATATCCTGCAACTGCTTATCTCAAGGGATTTTTGAACACAAAAGCTATTCCTTCATTTCAATGCGATCTGGGGATAGAGACAATCCTGGAAATGCTTTCCGCAAAGGGTCTGAAGAAACTCTTTAAGGAGATAGAGATAAAAAAACCGGAATTATCTCCAAACGGAAACCGGATTATTAACTTGTCTGCCAGTTATATCCGTACTATTGACCCGGTGATTGCATTTTTACAGGGAAAGAATATTCTACTTGCCCACCTGATTTGCAACAGACGATTTTTACCTGAGGCAGGCAGGTTTTTGGTGACCGAAGAGCTCCAATGGGCCTTTGGAACAATGGGTTTGAACGACAAGGCAAAACATCTTGCAACGTTGTACCTTGAAGATCTTTCTGACCTGATTCAGGAAGCCGTAGACCCCCATTTTGGCTTTAGCCGTTATGCTGAACGGTTAGGCCGCTCAGCTTCGAACTTTGATGAAATTGAAAAGGAGCTAAATGAACCTTCCAGTTTTACCGACACCTTTTTGCTACCTTTACTCAGTCAGAAAATAGAGCGATTTCAACCAACATTGGTTGCTTTCTCTGTCCCTTTTCCAGGGAACCTCTATTGTGCCTTAAAATGCGGACAATGGATTAAAAAATATTTCCCGGGTTTGAAAATCGTTATGGGAGGAGGTTTTGCAAATACAGAACTTCGTTCGATGACTGAACCACGTATTTTTAACTATCTCGATTTTATAACCCTTGATGATGGTGAAGCTCCAATCTTGAATCTTCTTGAATATCTTGATGGAGAACGCGTTAAGTCAGATTTAAAACGAACCCTTACCCTGGAAAACGAAAAGGTGGTTTTTATAAATGGCTCAAAACAAAACGATTTTTCACAGTTTGATTCAGGAACTCCGGATTACAGTGACTTTCTTTTAGATAACTATCTTTCGGTAATCGAAATCGCAAACCCAATGCACCGGCTTTGGAGCGACGGTCGTTGGAATAAACTCACGCTGGCACATGGCTGTTACTGGGGAAGATGCACATTCTGTGATACTTCACTCGATTATATAAGCCGATATGAACCTAATACAGTACAGGTATTGTGCAATCGCATTGAAGAGATAATTCTTCAGACAGGACAGATAGGGTTTCATTTTGTTGACGAAGCAGCGCCACCCGCCCTTATGAAGGCACTGGCCCTGGAGATAATTCGCCGGAAGCTAACTGTCGTTTGGTGGACCAATATACGTTTTGAGAAAAGCTTTACCTATGATCTCTGCTTTTTGCTCAAAGAATCGGGTTGTATCGCTGTTTCGGGAGGTCTGGAGGTAGCATCCGACCGGCTGTTAGGGATGATTAATAAAGGTGTCAGTGTCTCTAAAGTGGCAAAGATAACTGACAATTTTACCCAGGCAGGAATCATGGTTCACGCCTATCTGATGTATGGGTTCCCTACCGAAACAGCCCAGGAAACCATTGACTCATTAGAAGTCGTAAGACAATTATTTCAGGAGGGCGTAGTGCAGTCCGGGTTTTGGCACCTGTTTGCCATGACGGCTCACAGTCCGGTTGGATTGAGTCCTGCTCAGTTTAAAGTGAAAATTGAGAACACAACACCTGGAACATTTGCAAATAATGATATGATTCATCGTGATCCAACCGGTACAAACCATGAACGGTTCAGCGAAGGTCTGCGAAAATCACTCTTTAATTATATGCATGGTTTAGGTTTTGATATTCCACTCCCTGATTGGTTCGATACAAAGGTTCCACGAACAACTGTTTCGCCTGAGCTGATCCGGCAGATTATCGCAAATCCGGAGTATGAACCTGTCAGTTCGAGTGCTAAAATTATTTGGCTGGGCACTATACCTTCGGTCAGGTATTATACCCGAAAGAAAAAGAACCAGACATATGAAATGGCTGAACTTACTTTCGCAACTAAAAAAGAGAATTTTTCGGTTCTGATCCCTCGAAAAGATGGCGAATGGTTGATGGAGAGAATTCCTGAAATCTATCCGGGAAATCCGGGGCAGATCACATATGGCCACCTTGAGTTGAGTTTTGAAACACAAACGGGAAATGATTTTGTCCTTTTCTGGAATAGCCCGGCAATTAAGAATCTGAGACAGAATGGACTATTGATGGTTTGAAAAATTAATAAAATCAGTATGGTTTTAGAATGTGGTCCAATAATAGCCACAACCGGGAAGAAACTCAACGAATCGCAGATTCCAGATTTTATTCTTCTGATAATCATATATTTGCATACCTTATTTTAGTCTATTAAGTGGAATCTTTACTGCAAATATGCTAATATATCAAATAAAATTCCGGGAATCATCGCTGATTATTCCCGGAATTTGTAAAAAATGTAACTGTTGGTTTAACCTTTAAATCCGTTCGCGCGATGCGACCCATCGCAATAAGGTTTGTTTTTTGATCCTCCACATCGGCAAAGGTATATGGGATCTTTTGTCTCTTTTTCACCATACTGTCCAGAAATTTTAACTACGCCAGTCACCTGAATCGGGCCGTTTTCAAGAAACAGAACACTTGTTTTTTCCTCGTTTTTCTTCATGATACTAATATTAACACTTCGTGAATTAAAATCTAAATATAAGCTAAATTTGTGAATGAATAATTGATTTCACTCTTTCATTTCTTCAATCTTTAATTACTCGTGGACGTTGTCTGATTTCAGCAATTTGGCAATCACTTCAGGGATATAGTTATCAGATGAGCCACAAACAGCTGAAGCGAAATGCGTTCCAAAGTTCATAATCTCTGCCCAATGATCAGAAGTTAAAACTTTATTTGTCGTAATGGAACTTAGTTGTTGATACAATCCGTAAATGATGCCGGCTGAAAAATTGTCACCGGCGCCGATAGTGCTTACTACCTGAGTTTTTTTGCCCGCTATTTTAAGATGCATATCTGAGGTAATAAGTTCTGATCCCGCAGCTCCTCTGGTGTAAACAAGGATACGGTTCCCGGATTCGCAGATTTTTGAAAAGGCATTTTTAGCTTTTTCAATTCCAAAGATATTAATGAAATCCTGGTCAGAACCTTTGACAATCGAAGCCAGTGATATATTTTCGATGATTTTCCGGAGGATGTCAGGTTTGTCGTTGACGCATTGCCTTGCGTTTGGATCGTAAATTACAGTACATCCAGCTTTTTGTGCTTCTTTCAAAAAGCGGAGAAGTTCCTCTCTCCCGTTATCCCTCAGAGCAAAAGAGGAGCCAAGCAAGATGACATCCTTCATATCAGGCATCGGATATGAAGGAACTACATCTTCAGAGGCGGGATAAAATGAATAATCGGCATTCTCGTTGCAATCGAAAAATGCCAGCGCTACCCGCGATCTCCCTTCAAAACGTTTAATCAGGTCGCAGTTTACTCCGTTGGCTTTGAGAAAGCTCATTGAAAAATCGCCGATCTTATCATTTCCAAAGGTGGTTATCAAGCTTACGGGTAAACCACACCTCCCAAGGGAGACAGCAGAATTATAGGCACTTCCTCCGCTGCACCCGCTAACCGGCTGACCATTACGAAATAAAATGTCGTAGGTTGTTTCGCCAATCGTAAATATTTTCATTAACGAACACTCTTATAAGGCTGTTTTTTTAATACAATTGCAGTTCTGGCAGGAAGATAAATTTTAAGGTAATGCGTTGAACCCAGTCCTCCCTCAGGAATCGAATAATAGATCATTCTGTCATCGATTCTGTTAAATCCCCCGTAAACATGGGCGTCTGTCTGGAGGAGAATACTGAGTTTGCAAGGTTCAATTTGTATCCCGTACCCTTCGAAAGATTTGTAAGGGTTAAAATTAAAAATAAATATGAGATCTTTTCTTTTATAAGCAAGAACCTGGTCGACAGGATTATCAGTAATCCATTGGATATAAGGCTCCTCGAGAAGTCTTTCATCCTTAATCAGGTTGATCATATCACGGTCAAAATCGAGCAACCAGTGAAACCTAAGTTCCGGATTTTCAGCAATGCTCCAGATGCGCCGGGCATGCTGGTACGACCATCCATTTCCCTCGCGTGGGAAATCGATCCATTCAGGATGACCAAATTCATTTCCCATAAAATTGAGATAGGCACCCCCTGCACAGCTCAGTGTCGCTAAACGTATCATTTTATGCAATGCGATTCCACGATCAACAGCCAGATTAGGCTGATCTTTACGCATACTGAAATACATTTCCTTATCCAAAAGTCTGAAAATAATCGTTTTATCACCAACCATGGCCTGGTCGTGACTTTCGGCATAGCTTACTACTTTTTCGTCAGCCCTGTGGCTTGTAAGCTCATGAAAGATTTGTCCGACATTCCACTCTTCATCCTTATACTCTTTGATCAGTTTTATCCAATAATCGGGTACACCCATCGACATCCGATAATCAAAACCCAGACCGCCTGAAGATAGCGGCGCTGCTAAACCCGGCAAACCACTCATATCCTCTGCAATTGAAAGGGCGCGCGGATTCAGCACATGGATAAGCTTATTGGCTAATTTGAAGTAAACAATAGCCTCATCATCTATATTGGGGGTGAAATAATCTCCATAATTTGTGAACGCTTTACCCAAACCATGATCGAAATAGAGCATGCTTGTAACTCCATCAAACCGAAATCCGTCGAATTTATACTCTTCGAGCCAGAACCTGATGTTCGAAAGGAGAAAATGGAGAACTTCGTTTTTATTATAATTAAAACAATAAGAGTCCCAGGCAGGATGTTCTCCCCTGCTTCCGTCATGGAAAAACTGGTAGCGGGTTCCGTCATAACTTCCCAATCCTTCAACAACATTTTTAACAGCATGCGAATGGACAATATCCATAATGACTGAAATGCCGATTCCATGAGCCTCATCAATAAGCTGTTTTAGCTCTTCGGGAGTTCCAAAACGCGAGGAGGCTGCAAAAAAACTTGAAACGTGGTAGCCGAAGCTTCCGTAATACGGATGTTCGGGAATGGCCATAAACTGGACGGTGTTATATCCGCCCGCTTTGATCCTGGGAAGTATATCAGTCCTGAATTCATTAAATGTATGTACTCTCGGTTCTTCGCCGCTCATCCCTATATGTGCCTCATAAATTATCGGGGCTTCTTGCTGACGCATAAATCCGCTGTTTTGCCAGTTGTATTTTAACTCGGGGGACCAAACCTGTGCATTAAATATTTTTGTATGATCATCCTGGACAGCTCTTCGGGTCCAGGCGGGAATCCTTTTCCCTTGTCCTCCATTCCAATAGACAGATAAAGCGTAGAGGTCACCATGGGCTATCCGGTTTTCTGACAGGTGCAATTCCCAGCATCCGTTCGCAATATGCGTAAACCTGAAATCCGACCTCTCATGCCAGTCGTTAAAGGATCCTGTAAGATAGATGTCTGTTGCGTTAGGTGCCCATTCACGGATAATCCAACCTGAGTCAACTTTGAAAAGGCCAAAAAAGAGATGGCCTGATGCAAACTCAACGAGTGATTTTCCATCCAGAATTTCCTCCTCCTTGATCTTTAATTTCTCATTCCAACGGAGGAAATCAGCCTTGAAAGGTGCGAGGTAAGGATCATTTTTAACAATTTCGGGAGTTTCCATATTCAAAGTTTTTAGATGCTGCTGATTCACAAATTTAGCAAAGTATCTCGATTTTCCGGTCTTTATTTAATTTAGTAAGAACCGAAACTTAAGGTTCAACTTTCAATTAAACTTATAATAAAAATGCCTGCAGTCTTAAAAATAGGTTCTGTTATTTTCTTCATTACCAGTTATGATTGTTATGAACCGTCGCATATTCATGGGGTTAATGGCCGAAAAGAATGTAAATTTTGGCTAAAGGCAGATGATCAAATTATTTCAGTCAGACTTTCTGATAACCGCATTATTATTCCATTAGCCTGGATACCAAAGCTTGAAAATGCCGATAATGCAATCAGAGAAGATTACATTCTGCGTTGTCCTTTTGCATTCTGGGAAAGTATCGATGAGAACATTGGAGTTATTATCTGCTCAATGGTTCTATTGTACCGAACCAAAAAAACTACCTGTAATACTTATCAATCCCCTCTGCAAGCACCTTCGCCAGATCTTCAGGAGTGTCGATTCCAAAATTATCGGAGTTAGTTATGTTAGTTTTAATTTTATAGCCATTCTCAAGCCATCGTAACTGCTCAAGTGATTCCACTTTTTCGACCAGTACCTCAGAGAGTTTCGCCAGTTCCTGTAAGGTTGAAAAGCGATAGGCATAGAGACCAACATGACCGTAGAATGGATAGTTCTCCAGCCACTTTGATTCATCAACCCCAAATATATGGGGAATTGGAGCGCGGCTGAAAAAGATCGCATTTGAATCTTTATCCAGCACGACCTTAACCATCACCGGTTTAAAGATATCTTCGTTTTTAAGTATTGGCTGAATTAATGTAGCAATTGCTGTATTCTCAGACCCGGTGAAGCATTCCCTGATCAGTTCAATCTCGTGGGGCTGCATAAATGGTTCATCACCCTGGATATTTACAACAACATCATAACTTTTCCCGGTTAACCGGGCCACTTTCATCGCAGCTTCTGCGCACCGGTCCGTTCCGCTCCTGTGATTGGAAGAGGTCATCACAACATTTCCGCCAAACCCTGTTACTGCGCTAACAATACGCTCGTCATCGGTAGCCACCCAAACCTCATCCATAGCTTTTTGAGCCTGTTCATAGACCCTTTGTATCATCGTTTTACCACAAATATCAGCCAACGATTTTCCCGGGAAACGGGTTGATTGGTAGCGCGAAGGAATTATTCCAATAAAGTTCATGCTAAGAATTTATAATTTTTTTCAAAAGTAGCAGATTGATCGATTCAAGGTAGTCAATTTGGCGTAAATTTTAAACAATTCTGACGAATTGTCCACATTGGACCAATCGGGTAAAGATAAATCAGGATTATTTCGGGATTAATTGTAAATTTGTATTCCAAAATTTTGTACGAGTCAGGATGGATATTCAGGAGATAAAACAACGGTTTGGAATTATCGGGAATGCCCCCGAATTAAACAGGGCCATTGAAGTTGCCATTCAAGTAGCTCCAACCGATTTGTCGGTTTTGATCAGTGGAGAGAGTGGTGTCGGGAAGGAGTCTTTCCCCCAGATAATTCATAATTTTTCTCATCGTAAGCATGCAAAATTTATTGCAATCAACTGCGGTGCAATACCTGAAGGGACGATCGATTCCGAATTATTTGGGCACGAAAAAGGCTCCTTTACCGGTGCTTTAACTGACCGGAAGGGGTATTTTGAAATGGTAGACGGAGGAACACTGTTTCTGGATGAAATAGGTGAACTTCCTGTTTCAACTCAGGTGAGATTATTAAGGGTTCTGGAGTCAGGAGAATTTATCAGGGTTGGTTCTTCACAAGTTCAAAAAACCAATGTAAGGGTTATTGCAGCCACCAATGTAGAGCTTACCAAAGCCATACGGGAAGGGCAGTTTCGCGAAGACCTTTATTATCGGCTGAATACGGTCCCGATTAAGGTGGTACCACTTAGGGAACGCTCAGAAGATGTATTGCTGCTCTTTCGAAAGTTCGCTTCAGATTTTGCCGAGAAGTACAAAATGCCACCAATCAGGCTTACGGATGAGGCTCAGCAGGTAATGTTAAATTACCGGTGGCCCGGGAATGTGCGACAGTTGAAGAATATCACAGAACAAATCTCTATTATCGAACTTTCGCGCGAGATTACCGCTGTTGATCTGATTCATTATTTGCCAGCCGATCATGTTGAAATATTACCGGCTCTCTATGATAAGATGCTTGATGAAAAGACCTTCAGCAGTGAGCGTGAAATTTTGTATAAGATCCTTTTCGATATGAAAAAGGATATGACCGATTTGAAAAAATTGGTTCACGAATTGATGCCTGAGAACGCTGGAACTAAAATACATGATGATAATGACCAATTAATCAGAAAGTTGTGCCGCGACTCTGAAGTCGATTTTGCCTCTTCGCAGTCTGCGTATCCAACTTCTGTCATTCTCAAAAGTTCGAAACATGAAGATATTCAGGATACAGAAGAGTTTTTCGAGGAGTCACTCTCTCTTGAAGATAAAGAGATTGAGATGATCAGAAAATCACTCAACAAACACAATGGGAAACGTAAACTGGCGGCTCACGAACTGGGAATTTCCGAAAGAACCCTTTACCGGAAAATTAAAGAATATAATATTGAATAATTAATGAATAAGCAACCCAATAAATTATCCTTTTTTGTTGTATCAATTTTGGCACTAACGGTTTTGGTAGATGGTTGTAAAATTAGCTATTCCTTTACTGGTGCGTCCATTTCTCCTGCTGTAAAGACTGTCTTTGTTGATTACTTTCAGAACAGGGCCAGGGTAGTCAACCCTACACTGAGCCAAACTTTTACAGAAGCGATGAAAGATAAATTCGTAAATGAATCGGGTTTATCGATGGGAAGAGATCAGGGCGATCTGGAATTTTCCGGAGAAATTACTGGTTATGATATCCGGCCGTTGTCTATACAGCAGTCCGGGAGCACAGGAAAAGATTTTGCCTCAATGAACAGGTTGACCGTTTCTGTGAAAGTAGTATTCGTAAATAATAAGGATCATACCCAGGATTTTAATACATCTTTTTCAGCTTATTATGACTGGGAGAGTACTCAGTCACTAAATAGCGTCGAAAGTACCGCGGTTGAGGTTATTGTAGCTCAGTTAATGGATGACATATTTAATAAATCAGTTGCAAACTGGTAATTTACCCTATATTGAATAATTTAAAGGAAGAATTCGTATGTCGATGACGCGTGATCAATTATTGCGATATATGGAAAACTCTGCAATCTTAAGTGAGCGGACTATTGGTGAATTACGTGAAATCCTGGATGAATTTCCCTATTTTCAGACTGCTCATCTTCTCTATACACGGAATCTTCAGTCGGAAAATAACTTTCGCTTTGCGGGGCAATTGAAAACTACTGCTCTGCATGCTACCGATCGTACAATCTTATATCACATTCTGAATCCAGGACGTACCAAAGAGGAGGAGAAAATTGACGTTTCACTTGAAATCCATGCCGCTTCGGCCCGCAATGATCCCCGGATGATGGAGTTGACTGATCACAATGATGAGAGGAAAGAGAATCCGCAGGAGATAATTCGGCAAGTTTCAAAAAAGGAGGATCTAGAGGGGTTAGATTTGTTGAATTTCGAGCTTTCTGACACTTTCTACTCCATTGACAATGTTGAGGATGAAAAGGCAAATTTGCCTTCAGTATCGGACAAGAGTATTAGTGACCTTCCTCTGAAGAAGACAAGGAAAAAACAGTCAGATCAAAAGGATGATCTGATAAACCGGTTTATTAAGGATAATCCGGCGTTCACCGTCAGGCAAATTGAAAATCCTGATATTGGAGAACGAATTAACGCCCAGACAGAAAAAATAGGCGAGAAGGATGAATTTATTACAGAGACTTTAGCCCGGATTTATATGAATCAAGGTCTATTTCAAAAGGCAATCAATGCTTTTGAAAAATTAAGTTTGAAATATCCCGAAAAAAGTGCTTATTTTGCGCGACAAATAGAAGAAGTTACAAATCTGCTAAATAAGTAATCCAATGTATTCATTTATTATTGTTATAATTTTTATTGTTTGTGCCTTACTGGTATTGTTAGTATTGGTTCAGAACTCAAAAGGGGGTGGTCTTGCATCTTCTTTCTCATCTTCAAATCAGGTTATGGGGGTTCGCAGAACCACCGATTTTCTGGAGAAAGCAACATGGATTCTGGCCATCGCACTTGTTGTTCTTTCTATTTCTTCAACCGCTTTCCTTCCGCGTAAGGGTGAAATGCAAAAATCTGCCATTGAAGAGCAGATTCAACATGTTCAGGATCCAACTCAGGTTCCTAATTTTCCACAGGCAGTTCGCGATTCAACTAAAAAATAAAGGTGGTTTTAACCCGCCCATACAGTATTAACGGGCCGGATTTCTCCCTTGAGTCGAATTTAATACTAAAATACAAATAAAAAGCCCGATTTTTCGTTTGACGAACCGGGCTTTTTTACTGTTTATTGACAGGATATTGAGTCAATGCCAAGTTGTCAGTGTATTATGTCAGTAATTTTTATTCGATAAAGCACTATATTCCTGATTGTTATTAGTCAGGAGAATTCATCACCAAAATGTTTTAAGTGAAAATGGCGTGAGAACTTGACAAAATGGGTATTGGCCCCATTTGGCATATTTTCTGTTAGATACTTTGATACAACGATAAACTATTGTCTAATTATAAAATAAAATTTGAAATGGCAGAACTTAAAGGAAAAATCCTTGCCGGCAAAGTATTGGTCGAGCCGCAGCAAGCAATTACGAAAACAGCAGGTGGTATCATAATCCCTGACTCGGCGAAAGAAAAACCCCTTGCAGGTAAAGTAGTCCTTGTGGGAATCGCAAAAAAAGACGAAACCATGGAAGTAAAAGTTGGCGATACTGTATTTTACGGAAAGTATTCAGGGACGGAGCTAACAATTGAGGGGAGTGACTATTTGTTGATTTCCCAGTCTGATGTACTTTTTATCGCTTAATTGACTAATTTATTGATTATTTTCTAAACACATTAAACAATGGCAAAAGAGATTAAATTTAATATTGAAGCCCGCGAAAAGCTAAAAAAGGGTGTTGACCAACTTGCAGATGCAGTAAAAGTGACTTTAGGTCCTAAAGGTCGTAATGTTATTATTGAAAAGAAATTTGGTGCGCCACAGGTTACCAAGGACGGTGTAACTGTTGCAAAAGAGATTGAACTATCTGATCCATATGCCAATATGGGTGCTCACCTGGTTAAGGAGGTAGCTTCAAAAACTAGCGATGATGCCGGCGACGGAACTACAACTGCCACAGTTCTTGCTCAGTCGATTATCAGTGTCGGATTAAAAAACGTTACCGCCGGAGCTAATCCAATGGATTTGAAGCGGGGTATCGACAAGGCCGTTATCAAAGTTGTCGAGAGTATTAAAAATCAGGCCAAAACTGTAGGGGACGATTACAGCAAAATCGAACAGGTTGCACGCATTGCTGCAAATAACGATGCTGAAATTGGGAAACTGATTGCAGAAGCGATGGAAAAAGTTCACAAAGAAGGTGTTATCACAGTAGAAGAAGCAAAGGGTACCGAAACATATGTTGACCTTGTTGAAGGAATGCAGTTCGATCGCGGGTATATCTCTCCTTATTTTGTAACTGATACTGAAAAGATGTCAACCGAAATGGAGAATCCTTTCATCCTGATTCACGACAAAAAAATCGGATCAATGAAAGAATTGGTTCCTATTCTTGAGGCTACACACCAGTCAGGGCGCGCATTGATGATTATCTCTGAAGATATCGAAGGTGAAGCTCTTGCGACTCTTGTTGTTAACCGTCTCCGTGCCGGATTGAAAGTTTGTGCCGTTAAAGCTCCTGGATTTGGTGATCGTCGTAAAGAAATGCTTGAAGACCTGGCTATCCTTACCGGTGGTACTGTTATAACCGAAGAGAAAGGTATGAAACTTGAAGATACTACTCTTGAGATGTTGGGACGTGCAGAGAAACTTACAGTTAATAAGGATACAACTACTATCGTTAATGGTGCCGGCGATCCTTCAAATATCGCTGCCCGTGTTGCTCAGATCAAAAAACAGATAGAAACAACCACTTCTGATTACGATCGTGAAAAACTGCAGGAACGTCTTGCAAAACTTTCCGGTGGAGTTGCCGTTCTTTATGTAGGTGCTTCTTCTGAAGTTGAAATGAAAGAGAAAAAAGACCGTGTTGATGATGCTCTGCATGCCACCCGTGCTGCTGTCGAAGAAGGCATTGTACCTGGTGGTGGTGTAGCTTATCTTCGGGCTATAAGTGTCCTTGAAGGGCTTACTGGCGACAATGAAGATGAAACAACCGGTATCGAAATAGTGAAACGTGCTATCGAAGAGCCTACCCGTCAGATTGTATTCAATGCAGGACTCGAAGGGGCTGTAATTGTTCAGAAAATCAAGGAAGGTAAAGACGATTATGGATACAATGCACGTCTTGATGTGTTCCAAAACCTATTCGAATCAGGTGTTATTGATCCAGCCAAAGTTACCCGTGTTGCCTTGGAAAATGCAGCTTCAATTGCCGGAATGTTCCTGACAACCGAATGCGTACTCGTTGAAGAAAAAGAAGACAAGCCAGCTATGATGCCACAAGGCGGAATGGGTGGAGGTATGGGTGGGATGATGTAATCCATCAACCAATTATATAAATCCAAAAAAAAGTCCGGGTGCAACTCTAAGTTGCGCTCGGACTTTTTTCTTTAAATTACGTAAGTGAGTCTTAAGATTAAGGATGGTTTGGACGGAATCCTTTTCCCTGGAGTCTTTTCCCTGGTCTTGAATCGACCAGTTTTTTGCCTGAGAAAGTCTGTAAACACCCCGTTGTAAGAAGAAATTTGTCAGTTGCAAGGTGACTTGTGCCACTAGCAACCTCCCACTTACTGGCTGCCATCTGAACAACCTTCATATTAATAGAATTGAATTTCATAATATCTATTTAGTTCCAATGGTATAACCCATCAATTAATCTTTCCTGTTTTTCTTCATCAGATAAGGCATTATATTTCTCAACTTCAGCTTCATAGGCTTGTTGTTTTTTTGCCTCTTCAGCCTTAAGCTGAGTACCATAAATACGCTCAATTTTATCTTGCAGGAATTTGTTTGCTACAGTGGGAAATAGTTCAAGCAATAACTCCTCCTTTTCGTTTGATGCAAGTTTTACGTTTTCACCATATTTTGGAAACGACGGATTGGGTTGTTTTTCGTAATTTGATGTATTAAACGGGATCTCTTCACGTGTACCTGCGATTTTTTCACGGAAATCGGGATCGACCGGTATGGGCGTTTTGCCATAAGATCCTTTAACCAGATTAACAAACTGATTTGAATTGTTGCTGTAGAATGGTTTGCCGTTTTTTTCATCAATCACGCAATTCACAGCCTGGGCACCCACGATTTGACTTGTAGGTGTGACTAACGGGGGACATCCTGCAGCCAGACGGACAGTTGGAATTACCTCAAGTACCCGGGGTAACAGATCTTCCTGCTTCAGTTGTTTCAACTGTGATAGCATATTGGTATACATTCCGCCGGGTACTTCCGCAAATTTTACCTTCTCATCGGGATCCGGGAAATTAAAATATTTCTCAATTTGTCCGCAAGTATCCATTAAAGCCTCTTCATTGTCTGATTTGGCGTATTTTATCGCGTAATCGAACAACTTGTCGATATGTGGTGGCAATATATCTTTGGTGATATCAAATTCGATTGGGAATATTTTGTAACTATCGATATCGCCCATTTCAATACGGATATCTTTTAATATTTTGTTGATACGGACAATTGCATCAAGGTTTATTCCGGTTTCAATCCCTAACTTAGTGCAGAATATCTGTATCAACTCAAATGCCGGAGCTGCAGGACCTCCTGCAAAATTGAGGATCGCAGTGTCAAGAATATCTACTCCGCTAACAATCGCAGCCAATGATGATGCTAAGCCAAAGCCCGGTGTACAGTGTGTGTGAAAGTCAATTGGAATTTTGATCTGTTTTTTAAACGATTTTATGATCTGACTGACCCTGTGAGGAGGTACTAATCCTGCCATATCCTTGAGGGTAATCATGTCGGCTCCCATTGCTTCAAGTTCCTTTGCCATGTTTACAAAATACTCGTTCGTAAATATAGCTTTGGGTAGTGGTTTCCCCTTCAACCGGGCAAGAAATCTCTCTTTACGGGTAAATTTTGGATCTACAGTATAACAAACCACACAATCGGCCAGTCCACCGTTTTCTTTGACATATTTTATTGTCGACTTTATGTTGCTGGTATCATTTAATGCATCAAAAATACGCATGATTGAAATGCCGGATTGAACTGCGTTTCGGTTAAATCCTTCAATCACCTCTTCAGGATATGGGTTGTATCCAAAAAGATTACGACCTCTGGAGAGAGCAGTAAGATGGGAAATATTTCCAATCTCTTTCTTGATTTTCTCGAGCCGTTCCCAGGGGTCCTCGTTTAGAAAGCGCATTATCGAATCCGGAACCGCACCGCCCCAAACTTCGAGTGCATAGAATCCGGCCTCCTTGTAAATCGGCAAAACACGCTCAATCTGTGACTGTTTCATTCGGGTCGCAAATAGAGATTGCTGGCCGTCTCTCAACGTAACATCCCTTAGACGTAGTACTTGATTCATATTGTAGATTATTACTAAATTTTCTGCAAAATTCGGCAATAAATTTGGATATTAGAAATATTGGGACAAAAATTCTAAAAAATTAAGAATGATTTAAATCATATTAACATACCAGCCTATTGAACCGCTATTCCCGATTTTAGGTGTCGGTTTCTTTTTTATTTGGAATATTTTATCCATCTTTGGCAGGTCAAAGTCAGGTTGGTTCCAAGGTATTTTACTGGAATTAACATATTTGGATTTGTGTTTAAGTTCACTAAAAGTTTTTTTAATGATATTTCTATTTCAAATTGCAGCAGAAGTTTCGTATTTCGATCTTTTAATGAAAGGCGGATGGTTGATGGTTCCGTTGTTTTTACTTTCAATTGTTTCCGTTTATATCTTTTTTGACAGGCTATTTTTCATCATAAACCAGAAGAAGGCAGATGCAAATTTTTTTGAAAGACTAAAGGATCTTGTTCAGGATGGCAAAATCGATGCCGCAGTTGCCTTATGTAAAGCGACTGATAGTTCTGAGTCCAGAATACTGAAAAAGGGGATACAAAATCTTGGGAAACCCTTACGTGATATTCATGAGCAAATGGAGATGGAAGGCAAACTTGAGGTTTATCGGTACGAAGGGAATTTGTATTTCCTCGGTGTTATCGCAGGTGTTGCACCTATGATGGGTTTTATCGGAACCATAGCAGGCGTAATAAAGATATTTTACAATATTTCACTTGCTGACAATATCAGTATTTCGTTGATCTCCGGTGGTCTGTACGAAAAGTTGATAACATCGGGTGTTGGACTTAGCATTGGCATTATCGCGTTTGTAGGCTACCATTATTTAAATAACAGGGTCGACAAATTGGTACAGAGGTGGGAGTTACAAAGTGTAAGGTTTATTGATCTGATTAATAATAACTAGCAATGAATTTAAGAAATTCAAGGAAGCACGCCTTTGAAATATTTTCAAATTCATTCAGTGATATCATGTTCTTTTTGATGCTTTTCTTTCTTATTGCATCTACCATGATCACTCCTGGAACGATTAAATTGATTCTGCCTCAGGCAAATCAAACCCAATCAATGAATAAACCTCCAAAGGAAATAGCTATTTCTGTCACCAAGGATTTGAAATACTATATCAATAATAAGCAGGTTCAGTTTTTGGAAATTGAGCCTGCATTGCGAAAAGAGAAGAAGGAAAATAGCGAAGTTCATGCCATTGTAAGATGCGATAATACTATTGCTGTTCAGTCGCTTGTCGATGTTTTGCAAATTGGAAGTAAGGTAGAAATGAAGATGGTTTTGGCTACAGCAAGGAAAGAAAAGAAAGCCGAAAAGAAAGCAGAAGCTAAGG
>CAIOOC010000472.1 GCA_903859795.1 uncultured Bacteroidia bacterium | reverse complement strand
TCTTTTAGTCAGGGATTTATTTCCGGTGAGGATGAGCTCACTTACTCTAAACCAACCGGCAGTAATATTACAGGCACCTGGTCTCAGAGCCTTGGGAATATGTCACTTCAGGGCGATGCAAATTCAACTGCAGCTGATTATCAGGCTGCAATTAGGTTAGTGAAATATAAGAATAACAAAACTATTCCCAATCTGACTCCACGGAAGATCTCAATTACGTTGATGAATGCTGATTTCCTTCCTTATACCCAGCATTTTTATAAATATATTGCATCTGACGGAATAAGCTGGAGCGCTGCCAAAAGTGCCGCGTCGGCCAGCAATTATTTTGGACTTAAAGGCTATCTGGCAACAATAACTTCGTCTGTAGAAAATACTTTCATTCAGTTAAAGACCAAAGGAGTTGGATGGATAGGTGCCAGTGATCAGGCAGTTGAGGGAGATTGGCGCTGGGTTACTGGTCCTGAAGGACTTCTTGATAGTGGTCAGGGATTATTGTTCTGGAAAGGATTGAGGTCTCAATATAACTCGGGAGTATCAGGAACAGGTCCTGTTCAGGGGCAATATAACAATTGGAATGCAGGTGAACCTAATGATTGTTGTGACGATAATATACCTCATCAGGAAGATTATGCTCATATTCTCTTTTTCCCCAATGATCCGGCTCAGTCACTTAAGTGGAATGACCTGCCAAACGGAGGAGGAACTGGTGATTATTATCCAAGGGGTTATCTGGTCGAATTTGGGGATAAGCCTGACACTCTGATTAATCTTTCAGCGACGCTTGATTTACAGGTTAATACAATTCTTTTTAAAACAGGAACAATTTCTGCAATATGTTCAGGGGATACAGTTACTCTGAATCAGCCTGACAATGGGGCTATCCATGCAACCTATTCCTGGACTCCTGCAAGTACACTGTCGCTCTCAACAATCGCTAATCCATTAGCCAAGCCGATAGTTTCAACAACCTATACTGTGGTTGGAACACGCGGAATTTGTACCGCTACCTGGGATTTTATTGTTCCGGTAAATCAAAAGCCCAAAGTAACTTTTAATATAGATACACAAAAATGTTATGGCTACAGCCTGGATGTGATTTATACCGGAGATGCCAACTCCACCGGTTCGAAATTTACATGGATCTTTGGAAAAGATACAATTGCAAATGCTATTGGACGGACAAGTGTAACTATTCCTCTTGGAATGATTCAGCCTACTCCTGATCTTACACTTTATGTTCACGACCAGAATAAATGTTCGGATCACTCTACAGTCAGTAACATTCTCGTCATACCAAAATTGAATCCCTGGACTGTAAAAGATTCAATCCTTTGTCTGACAGATACGTTTAAATTCGCAGTAAAAAATCCTGATCCTTTATTAAATTATGACTGGAATTTTGGTGACCAGCAATTGGGTACCGGACCTGATGTGATTCACAGGTATCAGCAACCCGGCAAATATGATATACAGCTTACGGTCACAAATCCGGCAAATAAATGTTCAAATACCGCAGTACTAAAAGAGATGGTCCAGGCTGCACAGTTGCCGGTAGCTTCATTTACAGTAAGTGATTCAATTGTTTATAAAGACAGACCAAAGGTGGATTTTACAAATACAAGTAAAGGAACTGGAACATTACACTATGTCTGGAATTTCGGGGATGATACAGCGACGGTTGTTGACGATCCAAATCCGTCACACTCGTATACTGTCACCGGCAGGCATCCTGTTTTGCTGGCAGTCACCAATGAGTTTGGTTGTAAAGATTCGGTAGTTCATAAGATACTGGTTGCCTTTGACCGTCTTTTCCCGCCTACCGCCTTTTCGCCCAATGCCCCAAATCCTGATGACCGGACTTTTCTCCTGTATACGGAAGGAATTCATTACGAGGGATATCATTTCTGGGTGTTAAGCCGTTGGGATGATGTGATTTTTGAAGTCCAGCATGAGATTAAAGGGTGGGATGGAAGATTGCTTAACGGTTTATTTGCCCCTCCTGGGGTCTATAACTGGCGACTTATCTACACCGATTTTCTGGGTAAATGGCACTGGCAGTCGGGGACAGTGACATTGATTTTTTAATGGTCATTCATATTATAAAATAATCAACTAAATTCATAGCCAAAATAGTCCGTCTATGAGAATACCGGTCTTTATATTGATTCTGTTTCTGATAACAGTGACCGAGGCTTTTGGGGTATCTGATCCATGTCATAAATCGACTGAGGGGAAAGATTTTTGGTTTGGGTTTATGGAGGGGCGAAACACTGCTCAATATAGTCCTTACACTGAGGTTACCCTGACCTCAAGTTATACATGTAATTTTAACATATATATTGGAAAAGCTACAACTCCCACATTTTCAGGTACTGTTTTCCCAAATATTCCATTAAAAGTAAGGCCTGATTGGCACGCAGTCGAAGCAACCGGTTCAGAAATTATTCAGGAGAGAGCTATTCACTTGGTTTCGGATAATCCACTAAATGTTTATGCCCTGAATTTTGCATTCAATTCTTCGGAGGTTGCAACGGTGTTCCCTACTGAATCTCTGGGTTACGAATATTATACCATGTGTTATAATCCTCATGTAAGTATTCACGCAGATCCTATTTATGGTTTGAATATTCAGGGAAAGAATAGCGAATTCCTGGTTGTGGCTTCCGAAGACAGCACTATGGTAACCATAAAACCAAGTGTGGTTACTGATAAACTCGCCCCCAAAGATTCTGTTTTTAATGTTCTATTAAGTAAGGGCGAAGTGTACCAGGTACAATCTGCCAATCGTGATAGTCTTGCAGGCCAGGGAGATCTCACAGGAAGCTATATCAGCAGTGATAAACCAATTGCAATTTTTTCCGGTTCTTATTCAACAACCATACCACATTCCTCAGTAAGCGCCTGGGATCATTTATTTGAACAAATGCCACCAATACAGAGCTGGGGTAAAAGGTTTATAACAGTGCCCCTGAAATCACGACACGAAGATACTTACCGGGTTTTAGCTGCTGAAGACAATACAACTATTCATATCGGGAATAATAGTCCTTTTGTCCTGAATAAGGGAAACTTCAAAGAGTTTTCATTGCTGTACAATCAGCCTTCGCTTGTTGAAAGTGATAAACCTGTGCTTTTGGCGCAATTTAGTAATTCCAACAGTGTCGACTATATATACAATGGAGGTGATGGCGATCCTTTTATGGTAATATTAAGTCCTGCCAGCCAGACCAGGCAGCAGGTAGCTTTTGTAGCGTACGATTCACCCGAAATTACTAAGAAATTTTTCATTAATGTGTTAGTTAGTAATGATGTTATCGGTAAAATCTTTTTGGATAACAAAGCTGTTCTTTTTCAGCCTGTAATTGGGACTGGTTATTCCAATGGGATGTCTAAGGAATTTTTATCGTTAATACCGCACGGTGACGATAAAAAATATCCTGCGGATATCATTGGGGAAATGGCTATCGAGCCTATTGACAATATAAAAGAGATTATAATTTTAAAACATGGCTAAAAATAAAACAATTATTCCAGATGTAGTTTCTGATCTACTTTTGAAAGTTCAGAAAATAAGTCCGGACGCGACACTGCCGGCAAAGAATAACGATACCGACGCAGGTATCGATTTGTATTCAAGTGTTAAGATTGTTGTTCC
>CAIOOC010000471.1 GCA_903859795.1 uncultured Bacteroidia bacterium | reverse complement strand
TACTTTGGGAAATCGTATGGAAGTAATTTCAACTACTGATGGCGCTAAGTATTTATATATAATGCGCCAGTCAGGTCAGGAATGGTTTAGAACCTTATTGTTTTGGTAAAAAATAAGCCACCTTTAATAAAAATAAAAGTGGCTTTTGTGTAGTCGTCTGGCGTTTGTGGACTACAGATGTAGCAATTGATCAATTTTAACGAACTTAAGCAAATCTCCCTTTTTAATCCCGCGAGCTTCGTTGTTCTCGAGAGATCTTACTGTGTACGCTCTAGCCCTGGCAATTTGGCCTTCGCGCGCGCTATCTCCAAAAGTTATTTCTGCTTCAAGAAACTCTTGGTCCAAATCGCGTTTTTTGTCCGGCCTTAAGGACACACAGACATGGTCACCTTGAACAAAAGCTGGAGCGCTGTCTATTTGGGCTTTTCGCTCAGCGAGGTCTTGCAGTTTTTTTTCTGCCATTAACTATCTCCTTTTTTTCAGATTTAGGCGCTAGTGTACATATAACTTGCCTTAGCGTCAACTTGTAGCAAAAAAATAAGCATCCGTATGGTTTTGATTCCATAGGGATGCTTAAGCATTGCCGAAGTTTCTTAATTTTCGGGTTGCGTTTCAGGTGCTTTGTTGCCCAGTTTGCCTGTAAGCCAATGATAGTAATACTTATGGGGATCACCACTGAGCTGCGCAAGTGATACCTTAGTCGAATCGTCCAGGATCTTCACCGTTTTAACGCTATCGTAAAGCACAGGTGCAAATTTGGGTGCGTGATCGATTTTTACCTTGAAAATTTTCCCGGTTTCACCTTCACGAAATAACATGAATCTTCTATTGTTTGTTTCTCCGAGAAAAACGTAGGCTGTCCCCAGAAGGCCGCTATCCAAACGAAACACGTTTCCGTTTATCGTTTTTGCTTCACAAGGCACCATTGCACGCACTAAAATATTTGGTGTTAAGTTACCTAAAGTCACTATTCGCATTGCAACTCTCCCTTTATAGTTAAGACTTGATGATTATTAATGTGGAGTATACCAAGTTAATCACGACTAATCAAACCTATAGCAGTGTTAGAGGGATTTTATAGCGCCTTTGCAGTTCCGTCTTGTGCGTTTCTAAAGTAATCCCATTCATCATATTTTTTGTCGTGAATAACACAAACGCCAGCTTGGCCTTCCGGTTTCTCTATTATTTCTGTGGATCCGCCCATACAAACACAAAAAGATGCTGCAGGGTTGGTCATACAGGCCTGTCCATTGTTACACTTAACATGAGTTACTGCATATTGGCAGTCAGCGTATGATTTTGCTTTTTGGTTAATTATTGTTGCGTCCGGTTTAATTGGAATGTTGGGTTTTCCCTGAAGATAGGTTTTTAAAACTACCAAACCTGTAACACTTACTATACTAAAGAATAATCCTGCCAACATAATTGCGGGCATTTTGTCTGGTTTTTTAGTTTGTTTGGACATATATAAATATTATCACGCCGTTGTAAAAAATAACCCTCTTCGTTTGTTTTACGTAGAGGGTTTGTTCTAACTTTATCGCCGGTGTTGGTTTATTCGTTGGCAAACCAAAGATACCGGGCCATTAGTTCGTTGGTATCTTCCATGCGAATTTCCAGATACCAAAGTTTTGCAAACGAGGTTTTGAACCACTGCCGCACGCTTCCATCGAGTTCAGGGTTTGGTTCAGTGTGGTCAATGTTTGGGAATACCCCAGTATTTCTTTTTGATTCCTGCCAGTTAATTAATCTTTCTGGTTTCCACGTGGAACCTGGGCGTTTTGTTTGCACAAAAGAGTCTAATGTTTCTTCGTCGTTTAACATACAATCCTCCATCCATATTTATTTTGATTGTGAAGATATTAGCTTAACCCTATGTTTCTGTCAACCTATAGTCGATACTGACGCAGTTCCTCTGCATTTTTCCAACTCTTTTTTCAATTCCACCATTTTCATTTCCCGGTCGACCATCAGCTTGTTTACAGATCTTAGCTCCTCGTTCATTTTTTCCATTTCTTCTTGGGCATGTTTACTTTCGGTTTGATCAATCATTACTGTTAAAAAGTAAGATTTCCCTTGATTTTCAATGATTTCGCCGGAGAACAAGCCTTCAATAATTGCTCCTGTTTTTGTTTTTATTTGTAGAGGGATATCGTGGATATTTCCTCTATTTTTCAATTCCTCTGACACATTTTTTTGTTCGCTCTCATTCATAAAAAGATGTAGATCGTGGGATGTCTTACCAATGACTTCGTCTTTTGCATAACCGATTTTTGTTAGGAATGCTTCGTTTACGTCTGTAAACTTTTGGTCAGGTAACGAACTGATTGCCATTAACGACGGATTATTATTAAATATTTTATTTGTTTAATATAACTTTTTCAGTTGTAATATTATTGTTAGAATTAACTCTAATGAAATAAATACCATTAGAAAAATTAGATAAATCAACAACTTTTGTGTTTTCAACAGACATAACAGTTTTGCCAAAAACATCTGTAACTGTGATTTGTGATTTACCAGTTATACCTGATATGTTAACAATTCCTTTTGAAGGATTTGGATACATTTTGACACTAACAGCTGAAGTAGTGTTTTCAGATATTCCAGCAGCACTAAGTGGTACTTGAATTGAATTTAACACTTTTCCAGTAGCTTGATCAATAACAAAACCTACAAGACGTAAATTCCAAGCATGTTGATAAACTGGTACAGTATAAGTATAGTTTTGTGTATAAACAGTACCATCTACAATTGAAGCAGGAATACTACTAGCAGTTCCTGAAAATCCACCAAGTAAAGCGCGATTTACAAAATTATAATGCATATAATTTGCAGGGATAACAGCTGGTAAACTTTCGAATCCACCCATAGCACCTAAAGCATTAGCTGCATAATAATTATGTTGTTGAAAAGTAGTTGAGTCTGTTGTTGGAGCTGCGTCATCTTGCCAAGTTACATCCATTTCGTAAACAGCACCATCAATTCTCCAATCTACAGCACCTGTAGTAACAGGAGTAGCTTTAACATCAAAAGAAACAAGACCAGCAGTATTAGTAACATTTGCAATAGCTACATCAACAGGAGCTACAACTGCTTTTTGTGTTGTATAGCAAGCTGCAGCATTTGAAGGATCATCAAGTAAAGTACGGTCAACTATAATGGTAGGGTAGCCAGTAAAGCCAGGATAAGCACCAATACCTGCGTCCCATTCAGTAACAACCATTGGGTCGCCATTATGAACAGCTACGCCAACCCAATCAGTAGGATGAGCAGTTTCCATTTGGCCCATATAAACAATACCTCTTACGCAGTAACCACACCATGTGCCAGTTGCTTCTTCACAAAATACACGTTTGGTAGGAATACTAGATAATACATTAATATTTTTTGATAAAACATTGTCAGTTGTATCACCATCAACACCACCATTAACATTTGAAATTGTAACTTGAATAGCATGTTGTCCAACAGCTAAGTTAGCAGGTACATTATGAGTAAATGTAGCAGTAGCCATAGAAGCTATACTTGCACCTGTAACTGAATAAACAGCAGAAGCAGTTCCTCCATCTATTTTATAAGTTACATCATAAGATGTGATTGCACTAGATCCACTGTTTTTAATTGTGCCAGTAATATTTGTATTTCCAGCAACTACATAACTAGCAGTGTTAATAGAAGTAATAGAAGCATTGATAGGAAGTAAAGAAGCTACAACAACATTATCAACAGCTAG
>CAIOOC010000470.1 GCA_903859795.1 uncultured Bacteroidia bacterium | reverse complement strand
CTATAAATCTGAATGCACAGATTGATGTAAAAACTGAAGTAAAGGATCAGACAAACAGCAAGGCAACCAACAATGTCGAACAAGGGGTTGAAGGTGGAATAAATGCTGTTGAAAACGGGGTGAAAAGTCTTTTTAAAAAGAAAAAGAAGACTCCCGAACCGGCCCCGGTCGCAGCAGAGGTAAAGAAAACAGAACCAGAAATTCAACCTCAGACAACCGCACAGGATGTCACCCCTGCACCCGATTCTAAACCTACATTGGCAGTATATTCCAAGTTTGATTTTGTCCCCGGAGAAAAGATTATTTTCTTTGATGATTTTAGTCAGGAAAAAGTTGGTGATTTCCCGGCGCAGTGGTTCTCCAATGGTTCCGGTGAAGTAGTCTCCCTGAATAACTACCCCGGAAACTGGCTGAATATTACAGCACAAGGCTGTTACTACCCTGAAAAGGATTTGCTCACCACCGAGAATTTCACCGTTGAATTTGATATGATCCTAAATGTACCTGAAGGAGACCCATTCGATGTAGGTTTCTATGTGGTATCGGGAAATGTTAAGGAACCAAACGAAGGAGGAGCCATACCAGGTGTTGCGGGGGTTAAATCCGAAATTACATACCGGGGAGTAGACCTGTCCGGTTATGCAGATGGTACATATACAATTAACAGCAGCAGCGAATATACAATACCTCCGGGACAGAAGGTGCATTTTTCGTACTGGATTCAAAAACAGCGGATGCGGATCTATGTAAATGAAAAAAAGGTGATTGATGCTCCACGCATTATACCTGCCGGATATAAATTTAATATTCTCCGTTTCGAACTGGGCGAGAGTAAACCACTGATCTCCAATTTCAGGGTTGCTGCCGGCTTGCCGGATACCCGTAACAAACTAATCACCGAAGGTAAGCTGGTCACCTATGGAATTTACTTTGATGTAAATAAAGATATTGTGAAACCTGAATCGTACGGGACACTAAAGGAAATCGCCGCAGCCTTGAATGAAAATCCAAGTGTACGGGTAAAGATAATCGGCCATACTGATTCTGACGGTGATGATTCCAAAAACCTGGATTTGTCAAAACGCAGAGCAGCATCTGTAAAGAGCGAATTGGCGAAAACCTTTGGTATCGATGCCGCGAGATTCGAGACCGATGGCAAAGGCAAGACTATGCCAGTTGCCCCTAACGATACCCCTGCCAATAAAGCACTTAACCGCAGGGTGGAGTTTTTAAAATTGTAGAAATCAGGTTAATGATAGCCTCTCTTTGTTATAAATCAGTGATAGTTTCACGTTGAGTGAGACTATCACTACCTCATTTACAGTAATTCAGGAAGTATTTTTTCCATTTGCATTGGAGTTGTCCACGGGGCAAAACGCTTAATCGGCTTTCCATTCCGATCGATAACAAACTTGGTAAAGTTCCATTTTATCCTTCCTCCCAGAAACCCCGGGAGCTGCTTTTTCAAATACCCAAACAACGGATGGGTTCCGGCGCCATTGACTTCGATCTTTTCAAAAATCTGAAAGCTTACCCCATAATTTATCAGACAACCCTCTGAAATTTCCTTTGAATCACCTGGTTCCTGGTTTCCAAACTGGTTACACGGGAATCCGCAGATCACCAGTCCTTTATCGCTGTATTTCCTGTGAAGCTCTTCAAGACCGGCATACTGAGGAGTGAACCCACATTTGCTGGCTGTATTAACGATTAACACCACTTGACCCGAATAGTCAGCCATGCTCTTCTCTTTCCCCTGAAGGGTCGCTGCTTTATAACTGTAAAAAGAATTTTCCATAATTTAAACAACAATCAAAAGACCCCGAAGGTTTTTGCAAACCACGGGGTCTTTTTTACACAGAATTTAATGAAGTGGAGACCTCTATAAAGTCAATGGGAGGCCACGATATAAATCAAGAAGCTTTGTTCTGAAAATGAATTCATATTTTGCCTGCAGCAGATCCGATTCCGATTTGGCTAATTTTGTTTTTGCTGTATTATATTCTACAGCATTAACCAATCCTACGCCAAATTTCTCTTCCGAGTAGCGAAATGCCTCTTTCATTGACGAAACCGCCTTTTTATTTGATGCATACCGGTTTAGTGCGGCAATTGCATTGGTCTCGGCAGTTTCGATGTCGGAACGGAGCAGCTTTTTCGCACTCTCAAGATCTAGTTCTGTATTCAAAACCTGAAGCCTTGCATTATCGATCTGTAACCTGTTTTGGAATCGGGTGAAGATTGGGATATTCATCTGCAAACCAACACCTTTACGTTGATTATTTCTCAACTGATCAGAAAATACAATGCTTTTCCCGTTTATATCGGTGTATTTATTATTATAAGTATCATATGCATTGGCATAAAAATTAATCGTGGGATAAAGTGCCCCCTGCGCTATTCTTAACTGGAATTTAGAACTTTGAAAACGCAGGTCTGCCCCTTTTATTTCCGGTCGAATTTTTAGAGCCTCGCCATAAACATCTCCGGCGGTGGCCACAGAGGCCTGTGCATAGATTTCGGGAAGAACCGGCACTTCGACGTCAAAATTATCGGTCATTGCAAGTTCGAGGAGCTGAATAAGTTTAAGTTTTGCAAGTTGTAACTGGTTTTTAGCATTTACCAGATTCAGGTCTTCTCCTGCAGCCTGTGCCTCAATTTCAAGAAGACTTCCCCTTGCAAGGCTCCCTGCTTCAACTTTTTCGTTGATCTGTTTGATCTGAAGAGAGGTAACTTTAAGCTGATCATCCGAAACTTTTACAAGTTCCTTTGCAAAAAGGATTTCCAGATAGGTTGAAGCAATATTTACAGAAATATCGCTTTGTGCCTTTGACAGATCCTGCATGCTTGCCTGAAAATCAAGGTCCAACTTTTCGACATTGTTTGAGATCTGAAATCCTTCAAATACAGGAATTGTTGTCCCTAAACCAATATCGGATTCGGAGGAGTTAATATCCTTATAAGTATTGTCGTAAGTCAGCGACCGCCCGAAATTGAGATTTTGGGATAGCTGCCCGTTAAGATTGGGCAGCCTGGAGAATTTGGCCTGTTTTAACTGATTCTGCTGATATTGTGTTGCGATTACCCCTTGTTTGATCTTGATATTGTTTTTAAGTGCATAGTTGATGCACTTCTCAAGACTCCACACCTCCTGAGCCCGAAGCGTGGTGAGTTGCACTCCAAGGAGCAAAAAAATGATCGTAAATAAAGTCCGTATCATAGTGAAATTTTTAATGGTCAGCGGATTTGCTAAATTATTAAAGGTTTGAATGTTATTTTACGAATTTACGATTTTTTTTCAGGTGCTTTTTTCTTTGGATCTACGAGCAGTCCTTTTAACCGGTCGGATTTATTAATTCCTGAAATGATCTCAATATTTATACCGTCAGAAATACCCGTTTTAACAAATTTCTTTTCAAACTTCTGTGGAAGCGATTCCACTTCAACGAAGGCAGAATCTTTCTCAAACTTCAACAGTCCTTCAGGAATTGCCAAAACACTGTCACGTTTCTCAAGCACGATATTGGCGTTTGCGCTATAACCTGAACGGATAAACTGATTCTCCTTCAATTTGACATCAGCCTTGATATCGAACTGGATTGCTCCATTCTCAACCAAACCCTTAGGTGCAATATATTTAAGTATTGCATTAAACTTTTCAGAATCAATGGCTCCGATGGTCAGCTCAATATTCATCCCTTCTTTGATCTTCCCAACCTCAGTTTCATCAACCTTACCCTGGAAGATCATATCATTCATGTCGGCGACAATCGCTATGGTTGTACCAGCATTAAAGGTGTTGGCCTGTATAACTGAAAATCCCTCTTTAACCGGAACATCAAGTACCATTCCCTCGATAGTTGAACGAATCAGTGTATTGGTTGTAGTGGCAGAACTTTTGGTTACCCCTTTGCGGATTAACTCGAGATTATTCTCTGCAGATTCTGCTTCCTCCTTGGCCGAATTGAACGTAAGTTTTGCCTTCTGAAATTCCTCTTTCGAAGTGACCTGTTTCCCAAATAGTACAGACTGTCTGTCAAAATCGATCCGGGCATCCTCGAGATTTAATTTTGCACGGTTTACGCGAGATTCGGCATTGTTCAGGTTGACCATATCAGGAATAATCTTAATACGGGCAATGACATCACCATTTTTAATCCTCTGTCCTGCGAGAAGAAAGATCTGCTCAACAATACCCGATACCTGAGGCTTGATCTCAATCTCCTTCCTGGGAACAACTGAACCAGTGGCTACAGTTTTCTTTACAATATTGGTAATCTGCGCGTTCTGAATCTCAAATAGATCAGGTTTTGGCTGCGATTTTTTGTACAGAAAGACCAATGTTCCTACAAACACTGCCAGAAGAAGGGTTAACCCGAAAATCTTAGCAATCTTTTTGAATATACTTCCGCTACTCTTTTTCATAATACTCCAATTATTCAATTATTTATACTTACTTATATCTTATTCTTCTCTTAAGGCATCAATTGGTTTTATCTGGATGGCTCTGGATGCAGGGATCATCCCGGCAAAAAGTCCTGCAACAATCAAAACTACAAGTGCTGAGATTGCTACAGTCAGGCTCACCTCAGGATGTGCAAAGAATGGTCGTTCTCCAGCCTGGGTGGGCTGGCTTTCAATGATCCGGTTCACGAGCTCCAGCAGCCCTACTCCCATCGATAATCCGATATAACCGGCAACGGTAGTCAAAACAACACTCTCGAGCATAATCTGGCCAATAATCACTCTTGGTGTTGCACCGATAGCTCTTTGCACGCCAATCTCTTTGGTACGCTCCTTAATAATCACAAGCATTATATTACTTACTCCGATAACCCCCGCCATCAATGTTCCTATGCCAACGATCCAGGTCAGGATCTGTATACCCAGGAAAAGTCCACTCATTTGTTTAAACTCTTTTTCAATATTCACGCTGTTTAGTGCCTGAACATCGGTCGGGGCAATCGAGTGTTTCTTTTTAATAAATTCCTTTACCTTATCTTCAACAACGCTTACCGGGACTCCGGGTTTGGCGGTGATAGCTAAGAAATGAACCTGATTACCCATATTATAGGTCTGAAGCATCGTTGTAAATGGCAATGAGATAGACTCTTCTGTCCTGCCATTAATGTTGATCTGCGTTTCGGCTCTGATCAATCCTACAACCTGGTAGTAAACGCCGGAAATCTTCAGATACTGGCCTAGCGGATTTTCTTTTGGATCAAACAACGATTCGTAAACTTTTTCACCAATGACGCAAACTTTCCTTTTATCTCTAATATCCAAATCATTAATCCATCTTCCTTTCAGAACTGTCGCCGGATCAATTTTGACATAGTCAGGATAGTCACCCTTGACATTAAAAGAACCATTTTTCTTACCCCGGATTACATTTGAACTGTTTCCAAAACGTCCTGTAAAATTCTTTGGTGTAATATATTCGATTTCAGGAACTTTATCTTTCAGATACTGAAGATCTTCAGAATCCATATGCCAGTAACGGCCCCGTTTAAAACCTTTATAGGGCTCACTGGTCTGTTCGGCCCAAAAGAAAGCCGAGTTGGCTGCAAATTTTGCAATTCCTTCGGAAACTCCGTTTTGAAGACCTTTGCCAGATCCGGCCATAACAATCAGCATGAATATTCCCCAGAACACGCCAAATGCGGTGAGCAGGCTCCGGACCTTATTCTTTGCCAAAGCATTCCAAATTTCATTCCACCTGTCGATATCAAACATGACTTGTTATTTTTATTGCAAAATATTTTTTCTCTCCATATGAATTGGCGGACGATCGCGCGGGATTGTCTAGGACGATCACACGGGATTGTCGCTACTCATCACGCAACGCTTCGATCGGTTTTACATTCGCGGCTTTCCTGGCAGGGAGGTAACCGGCAAGAGCACCTGAGACAACCAGAATCACCATTGAAGATATGGCGGTAGTAAAATCAACAGTCGGATTACTGAAAAATACGTTGTCGCCACTACCTGAGGACATCGCCTGTTCAAGACCATAATTTATCGCCTCCATGATTCCTACTCCAACCAGCAATCCGATATAACCGGCAACGGTTGTAATCAGTATGGACTCAAGCAGTACCAGGCCTATTACCGAAGAGGGTGTTGCCCCCAATGCCTTACGAATACCAATTTCACGGGTACGCTCCTTCACCAGGATCAACATAATATTGCTTACCCCTACAATACCGGCTATCAGGGTTCCAATACCTATAATCCATACAAAAATTTTGATTGCCTGGAATATTTTCATTGTCCGGATGTACTGTGCAAGCATATTGAAGGAGCCCATTGCTTTCTTATCTTTCGGGTCGAATTTATGGCGTTTCGCCAACCCTTCCCTCACCTTATCTGTAATCGCCTCTGCTTCTTCAACCGTTTTTACCATTTTTGTCGTGACGGCAAATGTGTGTACCCGGTCAGCACCATTAAAGATCCGTTGGGCAGTTGAGACCGGGATATACGAAGTCCTTTCGTTACGCCTATCCTTATCCAGTGTAAGTCCGATAACCTTAAATGGTACATTATTCAGCTTTATATATTTACCGATTGGATCCTCTTCCTTAAAAAGAGCTTTTTTGATATTATCACCTATCACGATTACCTTTCGAAAATCTGTCATATCCAGATCGTTAATAAAACGTCCTGAAATGACATTTACTTTCTCCATGCCAAGAAGAGAGGGGTGACAGGAAGAAGTCTCAAACGATCCGTATTCATTTTTATAGGTGTACATTATGGTTCCAGGAAGGTAATACCGTGATGATACATTCTCAAGATCTTCACCTTTCTCCTTTAGAAACGTATAATCGGCATTGTTGAATTTTATCGTTCTCCCCTCCTTCATTCCCTCAAATGGAATTGATGTGTCGCCTGTCCACATCCACATGATATTGATTGAATTGCTTGAGAACTGTTTCGTTACTCCATTCTGAAGCCCATTGCCCGATCCAAGGAGGACCATCAGCATAAAGATGCCCCAGGCAACCGAAAACCCGGTCAGAAAAGTACGTAATTTATTTTTTTTAATGGTGGAGAAAATCTCCTGCCAAACATCAACATCAAACATGGTTTCTGGTTTTATTCGGTACGTACGCGGTCCTTAAATAACTGCAAATCACCATTTTTAATTACTTCCTCAATTATACCGTCCTTGAGCCTGATAATCTTTTTGGTCATAGCCGCAATATCGTGCTCGTGAGTGACAATGATAACTGTCTTGCCCTGATCATTGATCTCCTTTAATATATCCATGACCTCGAAGGAGGTTGTTGAATCGAGTGCACCGGTGGGTTCATCAGCCAGAATTATCTTTGGTTGCGATATTAAAGCACGCGCAATAGCTACCCGCTGTTTCTGACCACCCGACAACTCACTCGGCAAATGGTGAGCCCACTCTTTCAACCCAAGCCGGTCGAGGTACTCAAGGGCAATAAGATTTCGTTTCTTACGACTAACTTTCTGATAATAAAGTGGTAAAGCCACATTTTCAGCGGCATTCTTAAACGAAATAAGGTTAAACGACTGAAAGATAAACCCGATCATTT
>CAIOOC010000469.1 GCA_903859795.1 uncultured Bacteroidia bacterium | reverse complement strand
TTTGCAAATCTCTCTAAAAGTATCAAACCAAACATACCCCCGGTGAACGAGATGACCATTACAAAAATTTCCATCTCGATTACCACTCCATTCACGCTTTTGTAAATCATGTAGGTCAGCATGAGCAAACCCCAATACCCTGCTGCAGCCTTCCTGCTGGCGGTCCCGGATTGATCTTCAAAAAATCCGGCGGCCCATTTGAAAAATGATTTCACCATGTTGCCAATGCTGCACGTTTCCAGGAACCTGACTTAAAAAAATAGATATAATTTGCATCAGCGCAAAAATCCCCTTCATTCCCGGCCGCATTGCTCGTGGCCGGTGTTTTTGAAGTGCGTAAACGAATAACATCACTATTTACATCCACTAACGCTGTTGGGCTTGTTGTCAGGATTCCGACGTTACCTCCAGCCTTAATGTAAATTGTATTGGCTGCACTTGCTTTTTCGATTGTCAGAACATCAATTAGATTCGTATTATCTCGAATTTTAAAACCTGCCGATGTAGATTTAAAAAACCAATTGGAAGTTCCAGCAATATCATTCATTTGAAACGCAGCACCCCCAACTCCACCTGAATTTGTCACTAAAATAGCAGCGGAAGCACTTGCTACAACTTGCAATGCCTGACTTGGGGTTGATGTTCCTATTCCGACAGCCCCGTTTAATGTTGTATTCCCAGTAACGATCAAGGTTCCTGAAGCATTTACATTTTGGCCAAAATAGTTTCCCCAGGGATAGGTTGTCGATCCCTGATCAACCTTCCCTCCTGCCCCTCCTACAATGCCAGCGAATGTTTTCGACATCCCGCCTGCGCCATCAAAAATCCCGACCTTATAATTGTAGGCATTTGTATAATCGTAACATGAAAAGTACGATCCCTGGTCAGGAGCAACAGTTACAGAATGATTGATCATATGACTGCCATTGGGGGTAGTTGCAATTGCATCCTGCCAGATCCCACTCATCATACCTGTTCCGGAATATGCTTTGGAAATAGTAATATAACTGCCAGAAGATTTATAATCATACGCGTTAAACGTGCCATTGACATCACATGCATAAGCGGGAACCTTTGTACCGATGCCAACATAACCAGAGCCATAACCTATACCACTGACATTTAATTCCCATTGGCTGGAAACTAAATTATCAAACCTTGCAAAATCATCTTTATGAAGATAACCGCTTTGAATACCTGATGATCTCAAAATTTGAAGTTCAGGTGTGGGGCCCCCTGTACATTGAAGCGGAGAATTTGCAGATACCGATGAAACTTTTTCAGTAAATGTGTTATAATCATCTTTTGAAAGGTAGCCATCTGTTATCCAATTAGACTTTGCCATGGAAATTACCGGTGTGGTCCCTCCGGAGGAAACAACCGGGGCTGCTGCGGTTACACTGGTAACCTGGGCATTATTGGTTACATTTCCAAGACCCACTGAACTGGGGGAATGGGTATGATCACCATAGGCGGCGGTTGTGTGAGTGGTCCCGAACCCGGGAAACAACAGGTAATTTGTATTGTTGAAAGTCAGCGATGTTGGCGCGAAAGCGCACTGCGAAATGGTTCCTCCTGCAGTAAAGGCAATTGATTCAAAAGTGTGGGTTTGTGCCAGCGCTGAAGCAAAGAACATTACCAGCAGACAAGCAAAAAGGATCTTTTTCATA
>CAIOOC010000468.1 GCA_903859795.1 uncultured Bacteroidia bacterium | reverse complement strand
TGAATCGAATAGGTGTATCCCTTATCCTCCCTTATATTTGACATCAGGCGCGAGCCGAAATATCCTCCCAGGATTGTGCAAAGCAATTTTATTCCCGGGAAATCGGGGTGGCTCTGGGTAGGGAAAAGCTTGCCAATAGCTACTGCATTTTGGTTTGCCCCCTCTTTTTCAATAAACAGCTTCTTACTGGCGACCGGCAATTTTTGATTATTTGTTCGCTCTTTCTGATTGGGATCTCCCCATGTAGAGCCGAAATTCTCTTTAATGAGTTCAATTACTTCAGTATCCACAAATCCTGAAGCAGTAATCGCCATATTATCCGACCGGTAATATTTGTTATAATGTGATTTAACTTCAGTCAGTGAAATAGTATCATAGAACGTAGGGGAGGCGACCGGGGCATATGGATGCCCTTCGCCGAATAAGTTGCGCAGAAAACCCTTCTGGGCAATTAAACCCACCCTGCCAGCATCAACAATGGCCCTTTGCTTTCTTTTCTGACGCACTATTTCAAACTCCTCTTCGGGAAATGAAGCATGGCGTATGATTTCCGAAACCATAGGAAGCAGTTTGGGAAGGTATTTTTTCAGTGAAAGCAGCGTAACATAGTTGAAGTCATAGGAAGAGGAGGAGGAGAATTGAGCGCCGTAAAAGTCGAAGGTGTTGGCAATTTCAGAGGCCTTCATGGTTGTGGTTCCCTCCTGAAGCATAAGAGCGGCCATTGTGCTGTCTAATCGAGACTGACTGAACCAGCTGCCCGCCCGGAAGGAGAAATCGATTTTTACGACCTCCTGATCGCCGCTGTTCATCGCGAATAAATCGACCCCATTATTTAGTGCATACCGATTTGGTTCGATATATTCCACCCGATCAACACCAAAAATTGGTGGCGGACCATTTCTTTTTAAGGTCATCAATTATTTTTTTAAAGATAAGTAGTTTAATGTATTGCAGTTACCGCTTTTCAAAATTCCGGAAGCGACTCTTAAGATATCCTCAGATGTTACTTTATGGTAGTGTTCAGCCTGTTCATTAATTTGTCTTGCGTCGCCTAGTATTTCGTAAGAAGCAAGCTGCATCGCCTTTTCAAGATAGCCGATTTCGTTAAAAACCTGGTCGGCTTCTGCTTTATTCTTAACTTTTTCAAGTTCGAGGGGAGAAACCAGCGCTTGGGTCGTTTTAAGAACTTCCTCTGTGAGTGATTTACGGCCATATTCAAAGTCTATACCGTCATTTAACTTACCTGTAGCCACAAATAGTCCGGACTCGTTTTCCCCACTTAAGAAGACATCGGCTTCAGCAAAGAGTTTTTGTCCTTTGACTAGTTTTTCCTCTACCCGGGAGGAATTTCCTCCTGATAAAATATCTGAAAGAAGGTCAGCTGCATAAAAATCTTCGTCCAGGCGGGAGCACATGTGCCATGCAACATAGAAGGTATCGATGGGAACATCACGATAAACTGTTAGTTCACGGTCACCTGTTTGCAGAGGTTCCTGAAGAATCTGACTTTTTTTAATTTCCCGCTCAGGGATATCGTTAAACCATTTATCAGCAAGCCGAAGTCCCTCGTCAGTTGAAATATTTCCGGCAATGACCAAAACAGCATTATTGGGGGCATAGTGATGGAAGAAAAAATCTTTTACCTCCTCAAGTGTGGCCTGTTCGATGTGTTCGGGTGTCATCCCTATCGTTGGCCATCGATAGGGATGAACTTTATATGCCAGGTCTCGCAGCAGATGCCAGGTATCCCCGTAAGGTTTATTCAGATTTCGTTGTCTGAACTCTTCGATCACAACGTTTTTCTGAACTGCAAGCCCTTTTTTCGTGAACCTGGGACCAACCATCCGGTCGGACTCTAGCCATAATGCCGTTTCAATATTATTGGCTGGAACTGTGATGTAGTAATTTGTTATATCATTTGTAGTGAATGCATTATTGTTTCCTCCGACATTTTGTATCGGGGTGTCAAAATCGGGAACATTCTTTGAACCTCCGAAAGTGAGGTGCTCGAAAAGATGAGCAAAGCCAGTCCTTGA
The DNA here is from genome assembly GCA_903859795.1 of uncultured Bacteroidia bacterium. Taxonomy (GTDB): domain Bacteria; phylum Bacteroidota; class Bacteroidia; order Bacteroidales; family Prolixibacteraceae; genus JAAFHB01. The sequence continues at coordinate 1,162 of CAIOOC010000468.1, read as the reverse complement.
GGGATCCTCGTGCTTTGCACCTACATTGTAACAAACATTAACTGCCACAAAAGGGGTGGAACGATCGGTGTGAACAATTACACGCAGTCCGTTGGCGAGTATTGTTTTCTCAAATAGAATCATTCAGTCTTGAATTGGTATAATTTAGTGTTTTGAAGTTCATCGAGTGCGGCTTCATATTCGGAAATCAGTTTTTTCATAATATCAGAAACCGGGAGAACCTTGTCAATCAGGGAGGCTACCTGGCCAATTTCAAGCTCTCCTTCATCCAGATCACCTTCGAACATCCCTTTTTTTGCACGACCTTTTCCGAGTAACGCCTCAAGTTCCTCTTTTGTAGCTTTATCGCTTTCTGCCTGGCGAACCGCCTCGAAAAATTTATTCCGAAGTAAACGAACTGGAGTTAACTCCTTTAAAGATAGTAAAGTATCTCCTTCTTTCGAATTGATAACGTAGTTTTTGAAATTCTCATGTGCCGATGATTCCTGTGAAATGGCAAACCTTGAACCAATCTGGACTCCATCGGCACCTAAGATCATGGTGGCAAGCATTGCTCTTCCGGTAGCGATTCCTCCTGCAGCCATCAAGGGGAGCGATGTCTCCCTCTTTACCCGCGGAATAAGTGTTAATGTCGTAGTCTCTTCACGGCCGTTATGTCCGCCAGCTTCAAAACCTTCTGCGACAATGGCATCAACTCCGGCATCTTCACATTTGGCAGCAAAGGCAGCAGAAGAAACCACGTGTGCTACAATAATTCCATGGTTATGAAACAAGGAGGTCCATTTTTTTGGTGATCCTGCTGAGGTAAATACAATTTTCACCTGTTCCCTGACAAGAATTTCGATCAATCGCTCAATTTCAGGATAAAATAGCGGGATGTTTACCCCGAATGGTTTATTTGTCGCAAGGCTGGTTTTTCGCAGATGCTCTTCAAAAACTTCAGGATGCATCGATCCTGCCCCGATGAGCCCCAATCCGCCGCAATTACTCACCGCAGATGCGAGTCTCCACCCTGAACACCAAACCATTCCACCCTGTATTACGGGGTATTTTATTCCAAATAATTTGCAGATTCTGTTTTCAGACATGATTGCTGATTTTGCCTGCAAAGATAGGCATTATGATTTAGGAAAATTTAGTAGTAATTTAGGTGTTTTAATTC
>CAIOOC010000467.1 GCA_903859795.1 uncultured Bacteroidia bacterium | reverse complement strand
ATTTGGCTCTATGACGATTTGTATAGGTATATTGGATTTCGTTACTCCAAATAGGTTACCGATTCGCAGCTCGCTTTTAGCTTCTGCTGCTAGCTTAATTGGCTTTAACCGATTGAGTTTTATTCTTAACCTTGTTCCGGAAAAAGCTACTTACTCCCATCGAAAATCTGCCAGCTGCAAGTTCCCATTTGCACCCGATACATCGGGACAATGAGTGCAGAATTTCTATCAGATAAATTTAACGTCATAGATCTATAAATTCTAACGAGTTGTGAGAAATCATTCTTCATAGAGTTCATCTTCTGTAATATCAGGCAGAATTAGCTTGCTTTCAGTTGATTCCAGGATTTCAACATCCTTCAATTTGCGCTGAATGGCCCGGGTTCTTTTACCCAGCACATCGTCAAGTTGATTAAGCCCGGTTTGTATGTTACCCTGAGCCTTCTCGACAAGTCCGGCGAATAACTCAAACTCTTTTTTTACGGCTCCCAGAATTTTCCAAACCTCTCCGCTGCGCTGCTGGATGGCAAGTGTTTTAAATCCCATTTGAAGGCTGTTGAGTATCGCTGCCAGCGTAGTTGGGCCGGTTACAACAATTTTATAATTGCGTTGTAAATCATCAAGAAGTGAGGCTCTGCGCACCACTTCGGCATAGATTCCTTCAAAGGGGAGAAACATAATTCCAAAATCGGTGGTATTTGGCGGATCGATATATTTGTCGTGGATATCTTTAGCCATTTTTTTAATTGTCGATTCAAGTAATTTCTGAGCAGAATCTATTTTCTGCAGGTCTCCGGTTTCGTGCGCGTCCTGCAGTTGTTCGTAAATGTCTTTGGGGAATTTGGCATCAACAGGCAACCAGACGATAGTTTTCTGGTCGTCACGTCCCGGCAATTTAATTGCAAATTCGACAACCTCAGAGCTTCCCGATTTTGTTTTTACGTTTGCTTCGTATTGATCTGGCGCCAAAATTTGTTCAAGAAGCATTGCCAACTGGACCTCACCGATGCTTCCACGCATCTTTACATTGCTGAGAACTCTTTTCAGACCGCCTACATCCTGTGCCAGGGTTTGCATTTCCCCGAGACCTTTCTGAACATTTTCAAGTTGCCTGACAACCAGCTCAAACGATTGCCCCAGCCTCTCGTTAAGTGTTTTCTGAAGTTTTTCATCTACAGTTATCCGGATCTCCTCGAGCCTTTTCTCGGTAGTTTCTACCATTTTTCTTTGCTCATCTCCCAGGAAGGCAAATTTTTCTCGCTGAAGTTGATTAAACGACTCCACATTCTTGTCAAAAGCCTCCTGGAATCCTTTAAATGAGTTGATTAATGTGTCTCGCTGCACCAGGCTATCACTTTTTGATTGTGAGGTAATCTCTTTCAACGTATCAGCAAGCTCTTTCTGAAATTCTTTTAGTGTTGCATTTAATTCAACCCTGTTTTCCCTTGCAATCGATGTGTTCTCTTCACGATTAATCCTGAAATCTTCGCGAAAGCCGGTTTCTATTTTCAACAGCGTTCGCTCAAGGTTTTCAATGCTTTCATATAGTTTTGGATCTTTCTTACTCTTTTGGAATAAAATCAAAACGGTGATCAACAGGGTTAACGAGATAAGTATTATGGATATTAGTGTTGTAGTCATTTTGCCTCATTGAAGGAATTAAGTATTTCTAATGGTCATAAGATCAACGAGATGAAAGGTTGTTGGTCCGCTGGAAAGTTTATCTCCTTTTAAATATTCTTCTGCTAAAT
>CAIOOC010000466.1 GCA_903859795.1 uncultured Bacteroidia bacterium | reverse complement strand
ATCCCTACATCAATGTTGATCCGGGAACTCTAAATCCATACGAACATGGTGAATGTTTCGTAACCGAGGATGGTGCCGAAACAGATCTTGATCTGGGACATTATGAACGGTTTATTAATTCCCCAACATCGCAAGCCAATAATGTGACAACTGGACGAATATACCAGTCTGTTATCAATAAGGAACGACGTGGAGATTACCTGGGAAAAACGGTTCAGATAATTCCTCACATTACCGATGAGATCAAAAAATATATCAAATACCTGGGATCGAAGAAAAAATTTGATGTTGTTATCTCTGAAATTGGTGGTACAGTAGGTGATATTGAATCCTTACCCTTTATTGAAGCTGTCAGACAATTAAAGTGGGAGCTGGGGAGTGATGCATTGTTTATTCACCTCACTTTAGTCCCTTATCTCTCAGCTACAGGAGAACTTAAAACAAAACCGACCCAGCATTCAGTCAAAGCGTTGCTTGAAAACGGAGTTCAGCCCGATGTATTGATTCTTAGAACCGAACACTCGCTCTCACCAGGCTTGAAGGAGAAGGTCGCCCTCTTCTGTAATGTAAATAAGGAGGCCGTCATTGAATCAATTGACGTTTCTACGATTTATGAGGTCCCGATTAAAATGAAGGAAGAAAAGCTCGACGAAATCGTTCTTAAAAAGTTGGGATTACCAATAGGAATACCGCCGGAACTTAAGGAATGGAACGATTTTCTCCTTAGATACAAGAATCCTAAAAAGGAAGTTAAAATCGCGTTAATCGGAAAGTATGTTGAACTTCACGACGCATATAAATCAATCTCTGAGGCATTGATTCATTCCGGAGCCTCTAATGAATGTAGGGTCAATATCGAGTGGATTCATTCCGAAAAAATTAATGAAGAGAATATTGAACGTAAATTAAAAGGATGTTCAGGAATAATCATCGCCCCGGGCTTTGGCCATCGTGGGATCGAAGGTAAAATTGTTGCTGCCAAATATGCCCGTCTTAAAAAAATACCATTCTTTGGAATTTGTCTTGGAATGCAGATTGCAGTAATCGAATTTGCCCGTAATGTATTGAAGATGTGTGATGCCGATTCGACTGAGATGAATGAAGGGACAAAATACCCGGTCATCGACCTTATGGAGGAGCAAAAAGAGATAACCGATAAAGGTGGAACTATGCGTTTAGGTGCATACGCCTGTCATCTTAAAAGAGATTCAAAAGCATATGCGGCCTACGGAAGATCAAGAATTACAGAAAGGCACCGACATCGTTACGAGTTTAATGATGCTTATCTCAAAAAATTCGAAGATGCAGGAATGAAGGCAGTTGGAATCAATCCTGAAACCAAATTAGTTGAAGTGATTGAAATTCCCGATCATCCATGGTTTGTTGGCGTGCAATTCCATCCCGAATATAGCAGCACTGTCCTTGAGCCTCACCCTTTATTTGTCGCGTTTATTAAATCAGTTTTAGATAATAATTCAAAATAAAATAGCATCATCTTAATTTATGGATAAAAATACGATTACAGGCCTGGCCCTGATCTTCTTGATTCTTATTACTTTCAGTTATTTCAATAAACCTTCTCAAAGTCAGCTCGCAGCTGAAAAAAGGCAAAGTGATTCTATCCTTCAGGTTGAAGCTGAAAATGCCCTGCAGGCCGAAGCCAAAGCCAAAGATGCTCAGCTTGCTCTCCAGGCAAAGTTGGTAAACACTGCAACCGATAGCACAGCAAAAACATCGGTTAACAACGAGCTTAAAAACCTTTACGGAGTGTTCTCTGAAGCTGTAAAAGGGACTGAACATTTTATTACCCTCGAGAATAACCTAATGAAAATCAGGCTCTCAAACAAAGGCGGAAAGATCTATTCAGTTGAATTAAAGGGATATAAAAGATTTAATGGTGAACCACTTGTCCTTTTTGAAGGAGACAATAACAGGTTTGGATTAAATTTCTTTTCCCAAAATAAGAGTATTCAAACAGACCAGTTCTTCTTTGTCCCCTCGGTACAGGACACCTTGCTGACAGTGTCGGGAAGTTCTGTTTCAAAGGGGAAGGAGGGGCGTGAGAAATTTAATAAGGAGGGAAAAGAGGCCTCGAAATCAATCGCCATGCGTCTGGATGCCGGAAACGGAGTTTCGGTTCAATATACCTATACGCTTAAGTACAATTCCTTTATGGTTGGATTCGATATACAGACTGCAGGTCTTAAAAATGTAATGGGAGCCAACTCAAACTACATAAATTTTGCATGGACTCAGCAGATGCCACGTCAGGAAAAAGTTTCAAAGTTTGGTGAGGATAACTATGCAACCACTTACTTCAAATATTACAAAGACGAAGTAGATAAGATTGCTCCAACTAAATCGGAGTCCAAGGCATTGACTACCAAAGTTGAATGGGTGAGTTTTAAAACCTTGTTCTTTTCATCTGCTTTGATTGCCGATAAAGCATTCCTAAATGGTCAGGTAAGTACAAAAAAAAGAGATAAAGATCCTGCATTTGTATCCGATATGACTGCAGATTTGACAATTCCGCTGGATAATTCAGGTAGCGAAACTTTTCCTGCCAGGTTCTATTTCGGTCCGAATCAATACAATACGCTGAAACAATATGACGTAAATCTGGAGGCTGAATTGTCGTTGGGTTGGACAGTAATCGGTTGGGTCAACAAGTATATCATCATTCCTGCTTTCGATTTTCTCAGAAGATATATTGGCAACTTTGGGTTAATTATTTTATTATTAACTATTTACGTAAAATTAATCGTCGCCCCTTTCACGTATAAATCTTATATCTCTCAGGCAAAAATGAGATTATTAAAACCTGAAATTGAAGAGATTCAGAAGAAATTCGGGGAAGATAAAAAGATGGAGTCCCAGCAGGCAGTTATGGCACTCTATAAAAAAGCAGGGGTGAATCCTATGGGTGGATGTTTGCCAATGCTTTTCCAGATGCCAATCCTGGTAGCTATGTTCTATTTCTTCCCGATCTCAATAGAGTTAAGGCAACAAAGTTTTCTTTGGGCGCACGACCTCTCATCTTTTGATTCGATCGTAACTCTCCCGTTTGAAATACCATGGTATGGAAGTCATGTCAGCTTGTTTTGCTTGCTT
>CAIOOC010000465.1 GCA_903859795.1 uncultured Bacteroidia bacterium | reverse complement strand
TTGCAAAAAATTTCCCGTTATTTTCCGTTTTATCTCCAAGTACTTCGCGTGATGGTCAGCTTTTCCGCGGACCGGTTGTAGGATATTCTCACAGTAAAGATACCGCTCAGGTTAGTGAATACCTGAATATGCCTCAGATCAAGGCATTGTTTCCACGAACAGTTATATTCAGATGGACTGCACAACCGACCCAAAAAGAGGGGAATTTCTTTCAGTTGATCGCTCTTAAAGTCACTAACCGTGATGGCAGAGCTCCACTTGATGGAGGTGCAGTGGTCGATGCCCGCCAGGACTTCGCACAGAACAAGTCAAACAGTGTGGTTGAGATGGGTATGACTGCCGAAGGTTCTAAGATATGGCAGCGTATGACACGTGAAAACGTTGGAAAGAGTGTAGCTGTTGTTCTTGACAATTACGTTCAGTCCTTTCCGACAGTTCAGGGTGAGATTCCAAACGGCCGAACTGAGATTTCAGGGAACTTTACAGTTGAAGAAGCGAAAGACTTAGCAAATATGTTGAAATCAGGTAAAATGCCTGCTTCAGCAAAAATTGTACAGGAAGAGATTGTAGGACCTACATTGGGTAGGGAATCTATCCAGAGTGGGTTGATCTCATTCTTTATTGCATTCCTTCTCGTACTGTCATATATGATTGTGTTCTACAGCAGAGGCGCCGGTTTGGCCGCCAATATGGCTTTGGGCGTCAATCTTGTCTTTGTTGTAGGTATTCTGGCTTGTATCGGCGCTGTTCTTACCTTACCAGGTATCGCGGGTATGGTGCTTACAATCGGTATGGCGGTGGATGCAAACGTATTGATTTATGAACGAATCGAAGAGGAGGTTCGGGCAGGTAAAGGTGTCCGGCTTGCGATTAAGGATGGATTCTGGCACGCTTACTCGGCAATTATCGACGGTCACGTCACCTCCTTTCTTACCGGTGTTGTTCTTTATATGTTTGGTTCAGGTCCTATCAGGGGTTTTGCTACAACATTGATCATTGGTATCGTAACTTCTTTGTTTACATCAATTTTCATTACACGTCTTATTTTTGAGCGCTGGCTGGATAAAAATAAAAAGATTACTTTCATTACTGACTGGTCAAAAGAGTGGTTACGTCATGCAAAAGTTCCGTTTATTCAGAGCCGTAAGTTCTTCTATTACTTCTCAGGGACGTTAATCCTTATTTCAATTTTGTCATTGACCTTCAAAGGACTTAATTTGGGAATCGACTTCAAGGGAGGCCGCACCTACGTTGTCCGTTTCGATCACGATGTAAACGTTGAGTCGGTTGTGAAATCATTGGAACCAATATTTGGAAATGCGCCAGAAGTAAAAACCTATGGCGGTAATAACCAGGTAAGGGTAACAACAGATTATAAAATTGAAGAAGAGGGAGAAAATGTTGATTCCCAGATTGAATCCTTACTCTATAAAGGTTTGAAACCATTTGTAAATGAGAATGTAACTGAGGCAAAATTCCTTACTGACTATCAGATGAGTTCACAGAAAGTAGGGGCAACAATTTCTGCCGATATAAAGAGCCAGGCAGTTTATGCGGTAATCTTTGCCTTGTTGATTATCTTCCTTTACATTGCTTTCCGGTTCAGAAACTGGTCAATGGGTATGGGTGGTTTGGTGTCACTGGCACATGATGCGATCATATTATTGGGTACTTACTCTCTACTTGATGGGTATTTGTCGTTCTCACTTTCTGTTGATCAGTCATTTATTGCGGCTGTCCTAACAGTGCTTGGTTATTCGATCAATGATACGGTTGTTGTCTATGACCGTGTGCGTGAGTATCTCCATCTTCATCCTAAACAGGAAACTCTAAAGACATACAATGATGCTATGAACAGTACTTTGCGTCGTACCTTCAGTACCTCGCTTACGGTATTAATTGTTTTGGTTGCCATATTCCTTTTTGGTGGAACCTCTATTAAAGGATTTATTTTCGCCATGCTATTTGGTATCTTTATCGGTACTTATTCATCAGTATTTGTTGCTACTCCAATTGCTTATGATTCATTGCCGAAGAGCAGAAGAATCGAAGCGGATAAAAAATAGGCATAACTCATGTTTCATAAAAAAACCCGGTCTGATAAGGAACCGGGTTTTTTTATGAAACGAGCAGTAGGTGTAGAACATTCAAGAGGAGAAATTTATATCTTTGTAAAAACGTAATTAAAATGGGATATATTTTATTATTTTTCAGCGGAGGGGAGATCATGGTCGTGGTTTTTTTTGCACTGCTTTTTTTTGGTGCAGAAGCGATACCAGGTTTAGCACGCACTATTGGAAAGGGAATGCGCGAATTCAATAAGGCCACCGCAGATCTTAAAAATGAATTTGAAAATCACACTGCCGATATTAAGCAGGATCTTACAAAACTTACCGATAAACTTGAGAAGGGAACCTCGGAGACAAAGCGCAAGATTGACGATGAGCTAAAGGACTAATCTCTTTCCCTTTAGTATAAGTTTTTGTATAAAAAGTTGATCCATATTGGTGATTTTTCATCGAATTGCTCCTATTGTGAATAAATTCAAAAAGTAAATTTCAAATGGCAAATTTTAAATTAGTGACTCTTTTGCATCTTAAACTTTTCATTCTGAATTTTTAATCAATTCCTCCACTTCCCTATGCTTAAAGCAGAGTTACTTATTAAATCATTCGGAGACTTAAAAGTTCTGAAAGGAATCTCACTTGAGGTATCAAAAGGGGAGATTGTTTCTATTGTAGGGGCAAGCGGAGCGGGCAAGACAACTTTACTGCAGATTCTTGGAACATTGGGAAAACCTGATTCAGGGAGTGTCTGGATTAACCGGAGAGATGTCTTTTCAATGGGTGAAAAGGAACTTTCCGGGTTTCGTAACAAGGAAATAGGCTTTGTGTTTCAGTTTCACCATTTACTTCCTGAATTCACCGCTTTTGAGAACGTTTGTATCCCCGGATATATTGCAAGGCGAAACCGTAAGGATGTGGAGTCAAACGCAAGGGAATTACTCGGATTACTTGAATTGACCGATCGGCTGGATCATAAACCTGCTCAACTTTCAGGCGGCGAAAAACAAAGGGTCGCTGTTGCCCGGGCATTAATTAATAATCCGTCAATAATCCTGGCAGATGAGCCCTCAGGAAATCTCGATTCTCGCAATCAGGAAGAGCTTTACAGACTCTTTTTTAACCTGCGCGGAAAATTTGGACAGACGTTTATTATTGTTACCCATGACGAACATTTTGCAGGAATGTCAGACAGAATGATTCATATCAGGGATGGGATAGTCGAGAAATAGATGGAGAAATATTGATGATTACCGATATTTGCGATCAACCGTAATTTGCAGAATGGTCCGATTTAAAAATTTGTAGCTGGTTCCAGTGGTTAAACGTGTCAGAGAAACCTGGATTTTCTATGCTGATGGTAACTGTAACTATTCATTTAATTCAAAATCAGAATTTCTCAAAAACCCCTAACCCAAATAGCGCAAAGTCGTACTTTACCGGGTCATTTTTATCCATCAGGCGAAGGTTAAAATCGAGTTGCTCCAGGGCCTTTGAATCATTCTGACTCCTTGACAAAAGACCTAATTTTCGGGCTACGTTTCCCGAATGAACATCCAACGGACAGGATAACTGATGTGGCGAAATTGATTTCCAGATTCCAAAATCGACTCCGCACTTGTCATTACGGACCATCCATCTCAGAAACATGTTTATGGAGGTAAATTAGGTAGTTAATCAAAAAGTATTAAATCATCTTTTGTGAATTCAATAATTACAGTGGGCGAACTACTTGAATGAAACCCCTTGAAGCTAGGGTCTAATTCAGTTATGGTTTTATTTCCACTCTGTTCTTTTATTAAAAAAT